>JAGHYK010000236.1 GCA_017743695.1 Chloroflexota bacterium | reverse complement strand
TCTGCGGTCGCTCCGCGGCCTGCCATCTACAAGAGATTTTCCATATCCCCAAAACGGAGGTTCTCTCATGACGTATACAAGCATTCTTGTCGAGCAACGAGGGCACGTGGGACTGATCACCTTAAATCGCCCGCAGGCGTTGAACGCGCTCAATCGGACGTTGCTGATGGAGCTGATGGAAGCTCTGGAGGCCTTCGATGCCAATCCCGAAATCGGGGCGATGGTGATCAGCGGCAACGAAAAGGCGTTCGCTGCCGGCGCGGACATCAAGGAGATGGCCGAGGCCTCGGCGGTCGAGATGCTGGAGCGGGATACCATTGGACTCTTCGACCGCATTCGGCGCATTAAGAAGCCGGTTATCGCGGCTGTTTCCGGGTGGGCACTGGGAGGTGGTTGCGAGCTTGCCATGTCATGCGACATGATCATCGCCTCCGAGAGTGCGCGTTTTGGCCAGCCGGAAATTACCATCGGGGTCATCCCCGGCGCAGGAGGCACGCAACGCCTCACCCGTACCATCGGGAAGGCGCTGGCAATGGAGATGGTGCTCAACAATCGCACCCTGACCGCACAGGAAGCATTGCAATTTGGCCTGGTGAATCGCGTGGTGCCGGTCGAGCGCTACCTGGAAGAAGCGCTCACCCTGGCCGAGGAGATCGCCTCGCGCGCGCCGCTGGCAGTGCGTCTGGCGAAAGAGGCTATTAATGCCGCCCTGGAGACGAGCCTGAGCGAAGGCCTGGCAGCAGAGCGGCGCAATTTTTATCTGCTCTTTGCCACCGAGGACCAGAAGGAGGGGATGAAGGCTTTCATCGAAAAGCGCAAGCCACAGTGGAAAGGCAAGTGAAGCGCGACCCCGGCCGTCAGGGTCGTCTGAAACGGGATGCTCCCGGAACAGGCTGCGCCATTGCGGCGGCCCGAGCGATGCGCCAGGCGCGCAGATACGCTTTGCTCCCCTGAGGGCGCGGCCGCGGGCGCGGCAGGTGGCCGCAGGTCCCCGTCAGGAGGCGCACCCGGCTTCTTGCAGGATGAGAAAGGCGGCCGGCCAGGCATCGCCGGACGGCGCGGAGGGAGGATGATCGGCTTCCACGATTTAAGAAAAGTATTCCGAAAGCTTGAACTGGAGGAGCGTCCCGTCATCGTACATGCTTCGCTGCGCAAGGTCGGGCCGATTCGCGGTGGCGCAACCGCCCTGCTGGCCGCGCTGCTGGATACGACTGCCGGCGTGATGGCTCCGACGTTCACCTATAAGACCATGGTCACGCCGCGCCTGGGGCCGCCCTGGAACGGGGTGGACTATCAGGCGGAGCAGCGCCATAACTCCCGCGCCGAATTTTTCCGCCCGGACCTGCCTGCCGATCCGTTGATGGGTATTCTGGCGGAGACGCTGCGCCGCCATCCTCAGGCCAGACGCACGGCTCATCCCATCCTTTCCTTCGCAGCGGTTGGCCTGGACGAAGCGCTGGAGGCTCAGACCCTTTTTGAGCCGCTGGCGCCGATTGGGGTTTTGTATCGCCTGGGGGGCTGGGTGCTGCTGATCGGGGTGGATCACACGGTGAACACCAGCATTCACTATGCCGAACGGCTGGCCGGGCGCAGGCAGTTTCTACGCTGGGCGCTCACTCCCCACGGGGTGGTTGCCTGCCCCGGCTTTCCGGGATGCTCGTTGGGGTTCGAGGCTGTGCGCCCACGGCTGGACGGTGTAACGCGCCGAATGCCGCTGGGCGAGACCCGGGTCGAGGCGATTCCGCTCCAGGAACTGATCCGCGTGGTGCATGACTGGCTGATCGAAGACCCGCGGGCATTGCTTTGCGAGGATGCGAAGTGTTTGCGCTGTCAGGCTGTGCGAGCGTTTCCCCGTTCTTAGGCGTAAAGAAAAGGCACGGAGGGGTTTTCTCCGTGCCTGAGAATGCGAAAAGCGCCTTCGGCTTCGCGGGACCTGGGGCTCCGCCGCGCTCAGGAGGCAGAGGCCTCAGGGGTGGGGATTTCGTACCCCAGGGCGCGCAGCTTGCGACGGGCATCCACCAGCGCCTTGCGCCCAAAGCCTTCGATGGCCAGGACGGCCTCCTCGCCTTCCGCCAGTTTTTCGATTAACTGGCCAATGGTGCTGATGCCCGCGTTCTGTAATGCCTTTTCGGCCCGCGGCCCCAGTTCGAGGTCGGAAATCGGGCGCGAGGGGGCGCGTCGTTCGCGTTCGCGGGCGGCGCGTTCGGCCTCATAGGCTTCGCGCGCCTGTAACTTGCGTCGGAAGCGATCTACCTGACCTTCAATGTCAACGATGCGCTGTTGTTCGCCGGTGAAGAAGGGATGACATTTGGAGCAAATTTCGACGTGAATTTCTTTGCGGGTGGAGCCTGTGGTCCAGGTATTGCCGCAAGCGCAGATGACGCGGGCATCCGGATAATAAGTGGGGTGAATATCTGGCTTCATGGTAACCTCTTATGCTTCTTCAGCGACAGGAATGACGTTCACGCGTTTGCGCCCACGCACCACGTCGAAATAGACCACGCCATCGGTCAGGGCGAAAAGGGTATCATCGCCGCCAATGCCAACGTTCAGGCCTGGTTTAATGCGCGTGCCCCGCTGACGCACAAGGATATTCCCGGCCAGCACATACTGGCCTGCGTAACGCTTGACGCCCAGGCGCTTGGAATTGGAGTCACGACCATTGCGGCTGGAACCGCCACCTTTTTTGTGTGCCATAGGAACCTCCGTTTCTTTGCGACGTTTTCCGTGGATCGCCTGCTAACTTTCGGCGACCTGAATGGATTGAATTCGCAGGCGAGTGTACTGCTGGCGGTGCCCGCCTTTGACGCGAATGCGCTTTTTGGGGACGTAGTGGAAGGTCACCACTTTGGGGCCTTTGAAGTGCTCCAGCACGGTTGCGAGCACGCGCACGCCTTCGACGAAGGGGGTGCCCACCTTCACTTCGCCATCACGGGCCAACAGAAGCACGCGATCCAGTTCGATCTGGTCGCCGGGCTGATGGGGGAGACGATCTACTTCGATGGTTGCCCCTGTTTCGACGCGGTACTGTTTACCGCCGTTTTCGATGATCACGTATTCTTTCATTCTTATCACTCCTGGCATTCGCTTCACCGGTCATTGCGTGGGGAAGATGAACCAACACCCAAGACCGGGGAAGCCGGGATAGATATATGCGCCCCAGCATCCTGGCCGGGGCAAGGCGGTATTATACTGCGAGGGGGCGAAAACGTCAATGAAAAGGGAGGCCGGTGATTGCTCACAAGTCTGAGAAGTGGCAGGGAGTCAGGTGTTTTGCTGGCTTGCTCCTGTTTTTTGCCCGGCAAATATGCCGTTGTCAGGGAGCTCCGTTGCCCAAATATGGGGCGGCGCGTAAACGAGAGTGTTGACATTCTGAAAAATGGATGTATAATCAAATCAAAAGTTTGCGGTTCAGGTGGCGCATTGCAGGGATTACAGCGCGTTTTTGACATTCGCAAGCTACAGGCGGTTATAAGGCAAGTTGCGGTTAAAACTATAGTT
>JAGHYK010000040.1 GCA_017743695.1 Chloroflexota bacterium | reverse complement strand
TGTGAAAGTTTTTTTGAGGCAAGAAGATGGACAACGATCTGGAACTGGTTACCCTTGAAGAACCGCCAGAATTGCAGGAAAAAACTCCAGCCGATCTTCGCGGCTGCAGGAACCAATTCTCCAGGTATCTCATGCGTCCAGCGACTCCCTCCCTGTTTCCCGAAGAACAGATGGATGAACTAAGGAGAGCCTTCTTGAAGAATCCAGGAGCGAATACCTCGACAATGTTAGATTACCTGTCCCCTGTCATTGTGAGGCGGCGATAGCCGCCGAAGCAATCTCCTTGCGAGTCTAAAGCAAGCAGTCTTCCAATTACCAGGGGATTGCTTCGGGCAGAGAACGCCCTCGTAATGACAACGATGCCGAAATATAACATTGTCAAGACACTTGCGAATTGAAAAAGCAGGCACAGGGGACACCAGGAAAGGAGTAGAAAATTCATCATATGACGATACGACCCATTGTGACTGTTCCTGCACCTGTCTTGCGCCGCAAAGCGCGAGCGGTGACCACTTTCGATAAATCTTTACAGGTTTTGATTGATGACATGATCGAAACCATGCGTGCCGCCCCTGGCGTAGGCCTGGCCGCGCCACAGGTCAATGTCTCGCTACGGGTGATCGTGGTGGAATATCCCGAAGACGAAGAAAGCGAAGATGCGCCTCCTCGTCTGTATGTGCTGGTCAATCCGGAGATCGTGCGTGCTTCCCAGGAGATGGAAAATGGGGTGGAGGGCTGCCTTTCGATCCCCGGCCTGGTCGGCGAGGTCGAGCGTCATGCCTCCATCGTCGTGCGTGGCCTCAGCCGCTATGGTCAGCCGGTGCGCTGGAAACTCAAGGGTTGGACGGCGCGTATCTTCCAGCACGAGATCGATCACCTCAACGGCATTCTTTTTACCGATCGTGCGACCCGCGTTTGGAAACCCGAAGCTGCCGAGCTTGCCGTCGAGGATAACGCCTGAGGCCACCCATCGCTGCCGAGAGGGGATGAAGGCCGCGCCCTTGCTCAAACCCGATCAGGTACAACGACAGGGGAATCCCTGAGGCATTCATGCGTCTTTTGCATCTTTCCCTGACGAACTTCCGCAATTTCACCCGTCTGGCCCTGGAATTGCCACCGCGAGGCGTTTTGCTGATCGGTGCCAACGCACAGGGGAAGACGAATTTTCTCGAAGCGGTCTACCTTCTGGCGACATTCTCTTCCTTCCAGACGCATGTAGAACGTCAGCTCATTCACTTTTTGGAGGCCCGAAAATCCCCCGCTGTCGGGCGGCTGATCGGAGAATATCAGCGCAGGGATGGAACGCATCGCCTGGAGTTACGCCTGATCCTGGAAGCGACCGCCGGCGACGGGATGCGGTTGCGCAAAGAAGCGCTTCTGGATGGCGTCAAAAGGCCTCTCAGCCAGATCGTTGGGCATTTTAACGCTGTCTTGTTTGCGCCCCACATGACCCAGATTATCGAAGGAGGCCCCGAAGAGCGCCGGCGCTTCCTCAACCTGACGCTGGCCCAGGCGATTCCCGGCTACGCCACGGTGCTCAGCGAATATGTGCATATCCTGGAGCAGCGTAATGCACTCCTCAAGCAGTTAGCCGCGCAGGCCGGTCATGTGGCCCAACTGGATGTATGGGATCAGGAACTCACGGCGCGCGGCGCTCAGCTCATGTACTGGCGCATTCAGGCGCTTCAGGAAATGGAGCGCCTGGCGGCCCGCGTGCACCTGGAATTGACGCGCGGCGCGGAAGTCCTGCGCCTGATGTATCGCCCGGCCTATGAGCCTTTACCGCTCCCCGTTGCGCAGATAAGCCTGCCCCTTTCCACTCCCCTGGATCGCTCACACCTGAAAGTTGAGGAGATCCGGGAAGGATTCCTGGAACGGCTGCGGGCGATGCGACGCGAGGAGTTGACCCGCGGCGTGACCCTCATTGGCCCGCACCGCGACGAGGTACGCTTTTTAGCCAACGGGATTGACCTGGGAGATTATGGCTCACGGGGACAGGTGCGCACCGCCTTGCTTTCGCTCAAGCTCGCCGAGATGGAATGGATGCGCCTGCGAAATGGGGAGTGGCCGGTGCTGCTGCTCGATGAAGTGCTCTCAGAATTAGATTCCCAACGACGCGAAGACCTCCTCGCCCGTGTCTCCACCTGTGAGCAGGTCATCCTTACGGCAACGGATGCTTCCGCCTTCCCTGCGCCCTTTCTCTTGCAGAGTACCCTGTGGGAGGTCAAAATGGGTCAGATCTACCCCAAAAACCACCTCGCTGAAGAAAAAGAGCCGGGGTAGCCTGTTATATCGGAACGGCAGGATGGAGCCTTCCCGCTTCGCTGCGTGACCTCTTCCCAGCGGCGGGCCACACGCTGGAGCGATATGCCCACCGCCTGATGGCTGTTGAAATCAACACTTCGTTTTATCGCCTGCATTCATCCCAAACATATGCGCGCTGGAGCGCACTCACGCCGCCCCAGTTCCGCTTTGCGGTGAAGCTACCGCGCCAGATCACCCATTTTTCTGCCTTGCATGATCGGGAAACACTCCGCCGTTTCCACGAAAGCACGCTGGGATTGGGGGAAAAGCTCGGAGTCTGGTTGATACAACTACCTCCTCGCCTGGAATGGGAGGAAAAGAGCGTTGCTCGCTTTTTTGAAGCGGTGCGCCATCTTTACGAAGGCAGACTGGTCTGTGAACCGCGCCATCCATCCTGGTTTACGGCCGCAGCGGAATCTTTGATGGAGACCTGGCAGGTAGCGCGCGTGATTGCGCACCCTGCGCCTCATCCCCGAGGGGAGCAGCCACTACCATGGAGCGATACCGTTTATTATCGTCTGCATGGAGCGCCGCAAAAATATATTTCCGCCTATTCTTCGGAGTTTCTCTCCCGTCTGGCCAGAGAAGTGCGCTCCCGCCTGGGATTGAAACAGGTTTGGGTGATCTTCAACAATACCGCCCGCGGGGCGGCCCTGATCAACGCGTTGGAAATCCAGCGCCTGCTGGAAAAGGGAGAGGGGGAATTCGTGTAAAATTAGACAGAGTTCCCGCGTGGGGTGACCTGTTTTTGCTGCGGTCTGGCGCTTGTGAAACGGATACCGTTTTTTCGCCCTCTTTTTCTTCTCCTGCTGATGTTTCTCTTTGGAAGCATCCGTCAGACCTTCGCGCTTCAAAATCCGCCAGGGCCAGATCGCTTCAAGAAAATCAAGGTGGAATATACTGCCCATGTGTGGTGGGTGACGCGCTGGTCTACCAACAAGGTGGAATGCGAGCTAACCGTTGATCACGAAGGGCTACCTTCGCCTCAGGAAATCTATCGCACCTGTGGCCAGAAAATCTACGAAACGTATCTGAAACAGCCCCCTTGTCTGCGTGAAGACACAACCCTGTGCGCCGGATTCTATCTCTATGAGGTGCGCACTTATACCGCAGAGCGCGAAATCGTGGTAGCGTTACCTTCAACAACGGTTTGGGTGTCCGTGAAAGGGTGCGAAGAGGCGCCGCTGCAATTCAGCTTTCTCTGCGAAAGTCGTCCCCGTCTGCTTCTGGAGGGGGAGGAACCTTTGCCCAATGAGCATGTCACGCGCATCGAAGGCGAATATGATGGACAGCCTTTTTCCTGCGATAACCCGTGCACCCTGTTCCTCAACCCGAAAAGTGGCAAACAGACCGTGAGGTTCTGGGCATGGTCCAGTTACGGCGATTCGAGTCTTGCCTATACGGCGCAGGTGCGCGTGGCGCGCGCCCCCGTCGGCGACCCGGAGCGTCAGTACTGGTATGTGAACGTGCTCAGCAGCCAGTGGCGCGGTCCGGCCCCGGCCTCGTGTAGCGAAATCTGGGAGGCGTTTCCACCCGTCGAAGACCTGCCGACCTGGCTGCGCACGCCTGCCCGTCCTCAAGACCTGAAAACCGAAATCCCTTATGAATACCTGGCCAGTAATCTGATCGCTCAAGGAGCGGTGGATGTGAGCAGTTGCCCGGATGCAGGTAGGAATGCCGATGGTAGCCTCTCCCCTTGCGGCCTGGAGGCCGCCCGCCCCGTGGTGATTGAATGGCAGAACCGCTTTGACGCGCTTATCCTCGAAGTGGCTCGCGGCAGCGGCGTGCCGGCGCAGATGCTCAAAAATCTGTTCGCGCGCGAAAGCCAGTTCTGGCCGGGCATCTTCCGCGAAGGGGGAGATGTTGGATTGGGGCAATTGACCGAAAACGGCGCAGATACCACGTTGCTATGGAATTTCTCCTTCTTTGACCAGTTCTGCCCTTTGCTTTTGCCACAAGAGCGATGCAATCTGGGGTATTCCATGTTAACAAATGATGAAAAACAGGCCTTGCAGTTTTCCCTGATCCATGCCGTCAATGCTTCTTGTGAGAGTTGTCCCCTGGGGATTGACATTTCCAAAGCCTCTTTCAGTGTCGGGGTGTTTGCCGAAACGCTGAAAGCCAATTGCGCTCAGACGGGGCGCATGGTGCGAAATCTGGCGAAAAAGGCGCCAGGGGATGTCGCCTCTTATGAGGACCTCTGGAAATTCACCCTGGTAAACTATCATGCCGGCCCAGGCTGTCTTTCTGTAGGGTTGACGCGCGCCTGGAACACAGAAAAAGTGCTCACCTGGGAAGCCGTCGCTTCTCACCTGGAGGGAGTTTGTGCTCTGGGTGTAAAATACGTGGAAGAGATCGCCCGTTAAAACGCTTCATGGAGGCCCCATGCTCACACTGGTCGAGAAGGTTTTGTTCTTCCTGGCGGTAGTGTTCTCGCTCTACTACACCTACCGCGGTGTTCGGCGGATCGTTGCGTTGATTGGGAGCGGCCAGGGTCGCCCGGATTGGAAAGGCGCCTGGAGACGCATTCCGCATACATTATGGCGCGTGGTCACTTTCCAGCCAGTCTTCCGCTTTCGATTCTGGCCAAGCCTTTTCCATGCCTTGATCGGGTGGGGATTCCTGGTCTTCCTGATGGTCAACCTCTCTGACCTGATCTATGGCTACACCGGCTTTCGCCTGTTGAACGCACTCGGAGCGGTGGGGGATGTCTATCGCCTTTCGGCAGATATTGCCAATACTGCCATCTTGTTAGGGATGCTGGCCCTGCTCATACGGCGTTTTGTGCTCCGCCCGGCGACGCTGACCACCCGTCCAACGACCCTCCTGCACCCGAAAGCACGCTTTGGGATCGCCCGTGATTCGGCCATCGTTGCCACCTTTATCCTGGTGCATAACGCGGCGCGCCTGCTCGGTGAATCCTTCTACCTGGCCCTGCACGGTGCCGATCGCTGGCAACCGGTGATTTCGCGCATTGCCGCCTTATGGTCTTCCTGGGATGCGGCTACGCTGGAGGCAGGTGAGCACCTGATGTTCTGGCTCTCCCTGGGGGCGGTTGTGGCCTTTCTGCCCTATTTCCCGTACTCCAAGCATATCCACCTCTTTTTTGCGCCCCTTAACCTGTGGTTGAAACCCGAACGGCGCTCCATGGGGGAGCTGAGCTATCTGAACCTGGACGATCCCAACGCCGAGAAATTCGGCGCCGAGACGCTGCGCGACCTGGAGTGGAAACAGATCATGGATGCCTACGCCTGCATCATGTGCTTCCGCTGCCAGGAAGTCTGCCCGGCCTACAACACCGGGAAGGTGCTTTCACCTGCCGCACTGGAGATCAACAAACGTTATTCCTTCAATTACGGCGGCGACACGAACATCCGCCTGACCGAACTCATCCCAGAGGAGGCCATTTGGGCCTGCACCTCTTGCGGCGCATGTGTGGAGATTTGCCCGGTGGGCAATGAGCCAATGCGGGATATTCTCGAGGCGCGGCGCTATCTCTCCTTGATGGAGAGTCGCTTCCCGAAGCTCCTGGAGAACGCTTTCCGCGGCATGGAGCGCAACGCCAACCCATGGAATGTGCCTCAGGCCGACCGCATGAAATGGGCAGAAGGCCTGAAAGTGCCCACCATCGAGCAGAATCCCGAACCGGAGGTGCTCTGGTGGGTGGGCTGTGCGGCCGCCACCGATGCCCGTGCGCAGAAAGTGGCCCGTGCCTTTGCTCAAATCCTGAACGCGGCCGGGGTGAACTATGCGGTGCTCGGGCGGAATGAACAGTGTAGCGGCGATTCCGCACGCCGCGCCGGGCGCGAGGACATCTTCTTTGCCCTGGCCCAGGCAAACGTCGAGATGCTCAACGAAATCCGTCCCAAACTCATTGTCACCACCTGTCCTCACTGTCTGCACACGCTCAAAAACGAATATCCGGCCTTCGGAGGCCATTATGAAGTGATCCATCACACGCAATTGCTCAATGAGCTGGTGGCCGAAGGTAAAATTCACCTGGAAGTCTCGCAGGATACGCTGCGAGTCACCTTCCACGATCCCTGTTACCTGGGGCGGCATAACCGCATCTTTGACGCGCCGCGCCTGGTGCTGGAAAATGGAGGGGTCAATCTGATAGAGATGCCGCGCCATGCGGAAACGGCTTTCTGCTGCGGGGCCGGCGGCGCGCAGATGTGGAAAGAAGAAGAGAAAGGGGATCAACGGGTGAACCAGGCGCGCTACGCACAGGCACGCTCAACCGGCGCCCAGGCGGTGGCTGTGGCCTGCCCGTTCTGCCTGACCATGCTGACGGATGCTGCCCGGTCGGATGCCAGCGGCGGCCTGGAAGTGAAAGATGTGGCGGAATTCGTCCTGGAACGGATGAAATCATGATCCATCTGCGTTCCCTTTATGACCTGCAGCTCCCTGCTTCCGCAGTAAGCATCGGGGTCTTTGATGGCGTTCACCGCGGTCATCGCTACCTGCTTCACCATCTTGTGGAAGGCGCACATCGGGAGAATTTGCCAGCCGTTGTGATTACCTTTCACCCTCACCCGGCCCGGGTGCTGGGTCATCAGCCGGACTTGAAATATCTGACGCTGCCCGAAGAGCGCGCCGCCTTGCTCCATGCGCTGGGGGTGGATGTCGTTGTCACCTGTCCCTTTGACCAGGAGATGGCGGCGCGTTCTGCACTGGACTTCATGGAGCTGGTCAAAAAACACCTGGGGGTGCGCCTTTTGTGGATCGGCTACGATTTTGCCCTGGGACGTGGGCGCGAGGGAAACAGCGAACGGCTACGGCAGATCGGGGAAAAGCTCGGATACACGGTACACGTCGTGGCGGCTGCGCGGGATGGGGAGGAAGTGATCTCCTCTAACCGCATTCGGGAGTGGCTCAAACAGGGGCAGGTGGCAGAAGCCGCCCGCGCCCTGGGACGCTTCTACCAGGTGCGGGGTCAGGTGGTGCGCGGCGATGGGCGCGGCAGGCGCATCAAAGTCCCCACCGCAAACCTGGACTATCCAGAGGAAAAATTAATTCCGGGGAATGGCGTTTACGCCTGTATCGCTTCGGTCGAGGGGCGGCGCTTCGCCGCCCTCACCAACATTGGCTTCCGCCCCACGTTTGAGAACCAGCCGCCCGCTCGCCCGGTGATGGAAGCCCACCTGTTGGATTTTGATGGCGATCTCTACGGGCGTGAACTGACCCTGGAATTTATTGCCCGAATCCGCCTGGAGCAACGGTTTCCCTCTGTGGAGGCATTGGTGCAGCAAATTGCTCGCGATATCGAAGCGGCGCGCCGTATGCTCAGCGAGGTTTCATCCAGTTTTGGCGCAGAAACTCCGCCGATGGAGAGGCGTTAGCCCGAAGGCCTGGATCGCCTGGCGGTGGCGCAGGGTGGCATAGCCTTTGTGTTGGGCAAATCCATAGTGTGGGTAGAGTCGCTCCATTTCGACCATGTAGGCATCCCGTGCTGTCTTGGCCAGAATCGAGGCCGCAGCGATGCTCAGGGAGCGCACATCCCCATCTACCAGGCTGGTTTGTGGCAGATCGAGCGAGGGGAGATGGAGTTGAAAATCCGTTAGAAGATAATCGAAAGAGGAGCGCAAGTCGCTCAAAGCACGGAGCGCGGCGAAGCGTACTGCGGCCACAATTCCCCACCGGTCAATTTCGCCAGCGGAGGCGAATCCTACTCCCCAGGCAATCGCTACGCGTCGGATGTGCGCCGCCCATTCTTCCCGCTGCGCCGCCGTTAATTGCTTGGAATCGCGCACGCCGCTCAGGCTTGAGCGAAGAAGCCCCGCATCCGGCGGCAGGAGAACCGCCCCCACCGCGACCGGCCCGGCCAGCGCCCCCCTGCCGGCTTCGTCCAGCCCGACGACCCGAAGGTAGCCTCCCTTCCAGAGGTGTTCTTCAAACTCCAGCGTGGGGTGCATCGTAAAATCCCTTCCAGGCCTGGTAGCGAATGCGCCAGATGTCTGCAAACATCCGCATCGCGTCGCGCAGCAGGCGGATTTTACTTTCGGGGTTAAAGTACCAGTGAACAGGGACTTCGCAAATTTGATAACCCCGCCGTCGAGCGATATAGAGCACTTCGACATCAAAAGACCATCCCATCAACCGTTGATGGCGGAACACGTCCTCGGCGATGGCGGCGCGAAAGCATTTGAATCCACACTGGGTATCCTGAATGTCCGGCAGCAGGAGCAGGCGGATAAACAGATTGAAAATGCGCCCGCTCAAATGACGATGGAACGGTTCACCGTAGCGAACAGCACCCGGAGCTTCGCGCGAGGCGATGGCGATGTCACAATCGCGATGGGGAGGCAGGAAAAGGGGGATTTCTGTTTCTGGCATCGAGAGGTCGGCATCGCAAAGGAAGCGATATTGTCCCCGAGCTTCCAGCATACCCCGGCGCACGGCGCGCCCTTTGCCGGCCTGATCTTCGTGGAATACCCGGATGCGCGCCTCCCTTCGGGCGAATTCCTGGGCAATCTCCAGGGTACGGTCGGTGCTGCCGTTTTCGACGATCAGGATTTCAAAATCATAGCTCTGGGCGGAGAGAAAGCCAAGCAGGCGCCCCAGCGTGTGAGGCAGGCGGGTCTCTTCGTTGTAGGCAGGAATTACGATAGAGAGGAACGGCAATGTCAAGCTTTATCGGTAAACGAAGAACAGGATGAGCAGGGCAACGACCAGGAGGAACTCGATGACCCCCATGAACACAAGCAGAAGGAGCTGATTCCGCTGCAGCCCACGCCGACGGGGGGAAGGGGGAACCGCAGTCGAAGTGGAAGAGGAGGGGGCAGCAGCCGGCGCCGGGCTCCTGACTGCGGGACGCTCTCCTGCAGGAGTGGCTGCGGGGCGAGCCTGCGGCGCTGCCTGTCGCCCGGCGGCAGGGGAGGGAGCACCTCCCTGGGTTGCGCGCTCAGCCGCAGCGGCTTCTGGTGCTGGCTTCGGCTCTGGCGGATTGACCAGGCGTTCCACAATTTCTTTGATCTGGGTGGAGGAGAGCAACGGCGGCGACTGAAGCAAAGAGAGAGCGAAACGTTCGATGGCGTCACTCAGGATGATGCGGATGGCCGGGCGCGACGTTTGAACGTGTAAACCGGGGTCGGCGGCTACCAGCAGCGGCTCCACCGGTGCAGGGAGCTTGATCCCCTGACGCTCCAGCAAGACCTCCACGGCGCGAGCGAAGCGTTGAGCGCGTTTGATCAGGTTAATGCGCGCCGGATGAGAAATGTCCCCGCTGACTACGTTCCACTCATCCCCTTTGGCTTCAAAAAATCCCCGAGCGCCGCTGACCTGCAGCAAGAACACGCCCGGCGGGCCGATCAGGAGCAAGGGGATGAGCACAGAACCCCCGGCCAGTGGATAATTTCGTATCACTGTAAACCCCTTTTCCAGGACTTTTTCCAGCCGCTCGAGCACGATTTGCTGGGCAGCAAGTTCCTTGGGCCACTCCATCCCATACTTCAGCCGTCCAAGCACCTGCCCGAGGAGGGATAGATTCCCGTTTGCGTCCAGAAAAGGGGTTTGATCAAAGCGTTTCATGGTCAGAAGAGAGGTAGCTCCAGGTCATCCTGAGTGGCGTCAGGATGGGTGGCGATAATCTCCTCGCCATTGCGGCGAAGGAGCAGAACCGGTTTTTGGATTTCAAAGGAATTTGCCCGGTATGGTTTGCGTTGTCCGGTGTAGAAGCGCTTGCCGGCTTTCAGGCGTTGGAGCAGGGCTTCGCGATCCAGCAGCACATGATCGCCAAAGGCGGCCCCCCGTCGCTCATGCACGCGCACCAGGGAAATTTTCCCGTCCCGATAGCGCACGGTTTCAATGACACCATCCAGCGTTGCGCGAGCCATAGGGATTCTCCTTTTGTCGAGGCGAAAGATGTGGAGAGTGATCTCATTTTAACACAAAACTGCCATCCGTAGCGGATGGCAAAACAGTCGGGGTGGGCGGACTTGAACCGCCGACCCCCGCGTCCCAAACGCGGTGCGCTGGCCAACTGCGCTACACCCCGACGCGCCTTAAGTATACCTGGGAGGGGGAGGAACGTCAATGTTTGAAGGAAAGATACTTTACCCCCCACCGATTTCCCCTCCTCGCCGGTGGTAAAATAGTGCAGGTATCCACTCTTTTTCTGGGAGTATCTGATGGCTGAATCATTCGATGTGGTCGTGGTAGGGGCCGGGCCGGCCGGATATGTGGCGGCCATTCGGGCCGCACAGCTCGGAAAAAAGACCGCCATCGTAGATCGACAATGGCTGGGAGGGGTGTGCCTGAACGTGGGGTGTATCCCCTCTAAGGCGTTGTTGCGCAATGCCGAAATCGCGCACCTGCTCCGGGAACGCGGCCGCGAGTTCGGCTTTTCTTTTGAGAATTTGCGCCTGGATTACAGCGCAGCCGTGCGGCGCTCCCGTCAGGTTGCCGACCGTCTGACGCGCGGCGTCGGCTTCCTGATGCGCAAGAACAACATCGCCGTCTTCATGGGCACAGCCCGCCTGAGCGATCCGCATACGGTCAGCGTGAGCGATGCGGAGGGGAAAGTGACCGAGCTACACGCGGCCCACATCATCCTGGCCACAGGGGCGCGGCCCATCGTCCCGCCCGGCTGGCAGGTGGATGGGCGGCGCGTTCTGACCTATCACGAGGCCATCCTGCAGGAGCACCTGCCGGCCTCGGTGGTGATCATCGGCTCCGGAGCGATTGGCGTGGAGTTTGCCACGATCTGGAATGCCTATGGCAGCCAGGTGACGCTGGTCGAAATGATGCCGCGCCTGGTGCCGCTGGAGGATGAGGAGATCAGCGCGGAGTTGAAAAAGGCATTCGAGAAGCGCGGCATCCGTTGCCTGGTCGGCCATAAAGTTGAGGCGGTGGAGGCCGCGGGCGAAGGGGTGCGCGTCCATCTTTCCGCCAATGGTGAAACGCTCAGCCTGGAGGCTGAGCAGGCACTGGTGGCCATCGGATTCCGCCCGAATTCGGAAAACCTGGGGCTGGAAGCGATCGGCGTGCAGGTGAACGGGCGCGGCTTCATCGAGATCAACGAGCACATGCAGACCAGCGTGCCCCACATCTACGCCATCGGCGATGTGACCGGCAAACTGATGCTTGCCCACGTCGGTTCAGCGATGGGCATTGTGGCCGCAGAGCACCTGGCCGGGAAAGAAACCGTCACCCTGGACTACGAGATGATGCCCCGCGCCACCTACTGCCAGCCCCAGATCGCATCCTTCGGCCTGACCGAGGCCCAGGCGCGGCAGCGCGGCTATGCGGTGCGCATTGGTCGCTTCCCCTTCCAGGCCAACGGCAAAGCGCTCGGCCTGGGCGATTATGGCGGCTGGATCAAGCTGGTAGTGGACGAGAAATATGGTGAAATCCTTGGCGCCCACCTGATCGGGCCGGAGGTCACCGAGCTACTCCCGGAGCTTACCCTGGCACGCATGATGGAATTGACCCCGGCGGAGATCGCCCGCAATGTGCACGCCCACCCGACGCTGAGCGAGGTGCTGATGGAAGCCGCCCACGCCGCCGAGGGCAACCCGATCCACATCTGAGCGATGTCCGCAGGCCGCGCATGGATAGCGAACGCATGAACGAACCCTCGCCTCTCCCGTTTCGCCCCCTGATCTTTCCCATTCTGCTGTTGCTGTTGGGAGGCTGGGGAGGCGTGGTGCTGATCGTCTTCTACACGCAACCCACTGCCGGCTGGCGCTGGTTGTTCTTCTTCTGCTGGGTGCTGGCCTGGAGTGGCAGCGCTTTGCCCTTCCTGTATCTTTTCCACCATCTTTTCCCTTCCCCGGCGATGGAGCTTCCCATCCTGGGACGTCAGGCGTTGTGGGTGGGAATTTATGCGGCCTTCCTGGCCTGGTTGCAGTTGGGGCGGCTGGCCACGCTGCCCCTGGCGCTGGAGATCGCCACGGTTTTCGTGGCCATGGAGTGGCTGATGCGCTGGCGCGAGCAGGCTGCATGGCGGCGACCGGCGGCCTCGCCCGATCAGCCCGCGGAACAAGCGGCAATCTCCCCCGATCCGTCTGCGGAAGAGGAAGAGAGCCATGAAGCTCCTGTTGAGTGAGGAGGAACGGCGGGAGGCCCTGCGCCGTTTGCCCTCGGTGCAGCGTTTGCTCGCCCTCCCCGAGGTCGTAGAGTGGATCGCCCGGTATGGCCGGCCGCTCACCCTTCAGGCGTTGCGCGAGGAGCTCGAGGATCGAAGGCGCAGGCTGGCGCAGGGGGAAGAAGTTGCTACCGGGCCCGAGGAGGTGCTTCAGGGTGCAGAGGCTCGCCTGGTGGCCTGGACACGTCCCAGCCTGATCCCGGTCATCAACGCCACCGGCGTCATCCTGCATACGAATCTGGGGCGGGCGCCGCTCTCGCGGGCGACGCGCCTGGCCATGGAGCGCGTTTCGCAGGGATATTCCAATCTGGAATACGATCTGGAACGAGGCAAACGCGGCTCGCGTCTGGTGCACGCCGAGGACTTGCTCCGACGCTTGAGCGGCGCAGAGGCCGCCCTCGCCGTCAATAACAACGCCGGGGCGGTGCTGCTGGCCCTGAGCGCTCTGGCTGCCCGACGGCGTGTGGTGATCGCCCGCTCCCAGTTGATCGAGATCGGCGGTGGGTTTCGCATTCCTGAAATCATGCAACAATCGCGGGCGCGCCTGGTGGAGGTGGGGACGACCAATCGCGTGCGCCTGGAGGACTATGCCCAGGCGCTTGAGGCAGGCGCCTCGCTCGTGCTCTATGCCCATCATTCCAATTTCAAGATCATCGGCTTCACCGAAGAACCCTCCCTGACCGATCTGGCAGCCCTGGCGCATCGCTACGGTGTGCCTCTGATGGCCGATCTCGGCTCCGGCTGTTTCCTGAACACCGAACGCTACGGCCTGGAGCATGAGCCGACGGTGCAGGAGGTGGTGGCAGCCGGCGCAGACGTGGTGACTTTCTCCGGCGATAAATTGCTCGGAGGGCCGCAGGCCGGCCTTCTGGTCGGGCGGGCTGAGTGGATCGGGCGCATGAAGAAACACCCTTTGGCGCGCGCCCTGCGCGCCGATAAGACCTGCCTGGCAGGCCTGAACGCTACCCTGCTGCACTATCTCAAGGATGAGGCCGAGCGCGAAATCCCCATCTGGCGCATGATCGCGCTGACGCCCGAACAGCTCCGCAATACAGCCCAACGCTGGGCAGAGGAGCTGGGGAAGGGGGAGGTGCGCCCCTCCCATTCCACCGTCGGAGGGGGAAGCCTGCCAGGGGAGACATTGCCAACGTATGTGCTGGCGCTGCGACCCTCCCATCCCACGCGTTTCCTGCACGCTCTGCGCCAGGCCAATCCGCCGATCATCGCCCGCCTTGAGGAAGAGGCCGTGGTCTTCGACCCGCGCACCGTGCAGCCGGAGGAGGAGGGGGCGCTGCTGGTGGTATTGAAAAATCTAACCGCGTCTTTCCGTTAGAGGTTGAAGGTGAGCAGGCCGGGCCTGGGGCGATATTGAAGGGCCTCGGCCAGGTGAGGGGGCTGGATTTGTTCGCTGCCGGCCAGATCGGCAATGGTGCGGGCGACCTTGAGCACACGATGATAGGCGCGCGCCGAGAGGTTCATCTGGGCCATCGCCAGCCGCATGAGTTGTTCCCCCTGTTCCGTCAGGCGGCAGAACTGACGCACTTCGCTCAGGCGCATATCGGCGTTGGAAAGGATCGGTGAGCCTTTGCCGTGATGCAGGGAGGCAAAGCGCTTTTGCTGGATTTCACGCGCCCGCTGGACGCGCTCCCGAATCACGGCGGAAGATTCGCCCAGGCGGTCGGCTGCCAGCTTCTCGTAGTCCACGCGGGGTACCTCGATGTAAATGTCTATGCGGTCGAGGAGGGGACCGGAGATGCGCTTTTGATATTTGGTGACAGCGGCCGGGGCGCAGGTGCAGGCTTTGACCGGGTCGCCATAGTAGCCGCAGGGGCAGGGGTTCATGGCCGCGATGAGCTGGAAGTTGGCATGGAAGGTCAGCGATCCCTGGGCGCGGCTGATGGTGACGACTTTATCCTCCATCGGCTGGCGCAGCACTTCCAGCACGCGCATCCCGAATTCCGGCAGCTCATCCAGGAAGAGCACGCCGCGATGGGCAAGGGAGATCTCCCCCGGACCGGGAATGTTGCCGCCGCCGACCAGGCCGGCATGGCTGATGGTGTGATGGGGCGCGCGAAAAGGACGCTGGCGGATCAACGGCATTCCAGGGGGAAGTTGATCCGCAACCGAGTAAATTTTGGTCACCTCCAGGGCCTCTTCAATGGTCATCGGAGGGAGAATGCCCGGCAGGGCGCGGGCGAGCAGCGTCTTCCCGGCGCCAGGGCTGCCGATCATCAGCACGTTATGCCCCCCTGCTGCCGCCACTTCCAGGGCTCGTTTGGCGTGTTCCTGCCCCTTGATCTCTGCAAAGTCTACCGGCGTGTAGAGCGAGGGCAGCTCCTGCTCGGAGAACGAGGCCTGATACGGAGGGATCGGCCGCTGCCCGTTCAGGTGTTGTACCAGCGCCAGCAGCGAGGGGACAGGGATCACTTCCAGATCGGGGATCAGGGCGGCTTCGGCGGCATCGGCCGCGGGGACGAGGAGACGGCGGAAGCCCTGTTCGCGCGCCGCCGCGGCCATGGGGAGCACGCCGCGCACGTGACGCACCTGACCATCCAGGGAAAGTTCGCCGACGACCAGCGTGCCTTCCAGCGCAGCCGCGGGAATGACGCCGGTCAGGACGAGCACGCCCAGGGCAATCGGCAGGTCATAGGCGGCGCCTTCCTTGCGCACCGAGGCCGGGGCCAGGTTGACCACCACCCGTCGCCGCGGGAAGGCGAGCGAAGCGTTGCGGATGGCGGTCTGGACGCGTTCCCGACTCTCCTGCACTGCCGCATCGGGCAGACCGACGATGACCATCCCTCCCATGCCGGCGGTGTAATCTACCTCGACTTCGATGATCACCCCTTCCAGCCCGATCACGGCACAGGAGTAGACGCGCGCCAGCATGTTCACTCCAGGGTTTCTTCGCTTTCCGTTCCGTAAAAAAGGGGCAGCGGCGGCTGCGGCGCTTCGCTCCAGGAGAAGGCCTGCAGCAGGCGTTGACGCGCCAGCTCCACGTCCCCGGCGCGGTTGGCGTGAATTTCCACCAGCACCTCCCCCGCCTCCACCCAATCGCCGACTTTATGCGGAACGATGAAGCCCACCGCGTGGTCAATCGGGTCGCCTTTGCGGGCGCGGCCGGCGCCAAGGAGCACGGCGGTTTCGCCGATGGTGCGGGCATGAATGGCGGAAAGGTAGCCAGCGCGCGGGGAGCGTAGCGGTTCGATCCAGCGGGCTGTCGGGAGGCGTTGCGGCTCGTCCACATAGCGCAGGTCTCCCCCCTGCGCCTCGACCAGTTTGCGGAACATTTCCCAGGCCGCGCCGGAGCGCAGGGCCTGATCGAGCAGGGGTTGCGCCGCCTCCAGGCTGGGGGCTTTTTTCCCCAGCACCAGCATATGGGCGGCGATGTGACGGCAATGCTCGTAGAAATCCCGCGGGCCTTCGCCGTGCAGCGTCTGGATCGCCTCGCGCACTTCCAGGGCATTGCCAACGGCATATCCCAGGGGTTGATTCATATCCGAGAGCACGGCCACGGTGCGACGCCCGACCTGTTTGCCAATCGAAACCATCAGACGGGCAAGGGTACGAGCGCGCTCCAGCGTTTGCATGAACGCGCCATTGCCGCATTTCACATCGAGCACAATCGCCTGGGCACCGGCTGCGATCTTTTTGCTCATGATCGAGGAGGCGATCAGGGGGATGGAGTCCACGGTGCCGGTCACATCGCGCAGGGCGTAGAGTTTGCCATCTGCGGGGGCCAGGTCTGCCGACTGGCCGCTGAGCACGATCCCGATGCGGCCGAGCTGGGTGAGGAATTCTTCTTTGCTCAGGTTGACCCGATAGCCGGGGATAGACTCCATTTTATCTAAGGTGCCGCCGCTGAACCCCAGGCCGCGGCCTGACATTTTGCCCACCGGTAGACCGCAGGCAGCCACCCACGGCAGCACCACCAGCGAAGTCTTATCCCCCACGCCGCCGGAGGAGTGCTTATCCACGGCGATCTCCACCACCTGGCTCAGGTCCAACATCTCCCCTGAGGCGGCCATCGCCAGCGTCAGATCGGCGGTTTCGCGGGGTGTCATCCCCTGCAGGAAGACGGCCATCGCCCAGGCAGCCACCTGATAATCGGGAATTTCTCCCCGTGTGAAGCCCTGGACGAAGAAGTGGATCTCTTCGCGCGTCAGCTCCAGACCGTCGCGCTTTTTGATGATGATGTCTACGGCACGCATGGCAATTGAATTTTACCAGGAAAAGACGGCAGACGGCGGACGGCAGACGGCAGACCGCCGTAGGACGGGCTTTCCAGCCCGTCTGGGAGG
>JAGHYK010000235.1 GCA_017743695.1 Chloroflexota bacterium | reverse complement strand
TACTTTTGTTCTCGAATTTCCTGAAGTAAAGATACACTGCCTCCGATTTTGAAGCAAGCGAAGCGAGGGGGATTCGTGCTAAAATTTCTGCTATGCAAGAGAACCTGGAGCTTGATGCGCGCCTGTTGGAAGCACTTGCCAGCTTGAATCAGGTGAGTGCCACGATCAACAGCCTGGCGCCGGATAACGTCAGCGATAGCCAGAAAGTCCTGCAGTGGATCGTCGAAAGTGCCATCCGTGTCATCCCCGGCGCTTCAGCGGTCATCTATACGTTCGACCCCATACGCCAGGCCTTTGAGCCACACTCGCGCGTCGCGGCCGGGGAGATTCGGCGCCATCCTCCGCGCCGTCACCCCGAGCCGGAAGATGCGCCGCGCCCGGATGGGATTGGTATGCGTGCCATTCAGCAACGTCGTCGTGTGCTCTCCTACGAAGAACCCGATCTCAACGTGCATCCTTACTATCAGGCGCTGGGGGTGCAAGTAACGGCTTGTTTTCCCCTTATCGTTGCCCAGCAGGCTGTCGGAGCGCTTTACCTGTTCCTGCACGAGGAACGCCGACTCAATCAACTCGAATTGCTGATGCTGGACAACTTTGTCAACCAGGCGGCAATGGCTATCTATCACAGTCGCCGCCTGAGCAGTATACACCGTGACCTGAGCCGCAAGGAGGAAAACTTGCGGCGCCTGCATCGGGCAGCCATGCTTCTCTCCTCCCGCCTTCGACTGGAAGAAACGCTGGAATCCATCCTGCAGGTGGCGCTGGAAGTCACAAATGCCCATTATGGCATCTTCCGCTTGCTGGATAAGGAGGGGAAAAATCTGGTCACGCGCGCCGTGGCCGGAGAACAACTGTACCGCCCTCTGGTAGAGGCCCTGCCGCTTGAATCGAACAGCATTATGGCCTGGGTCGCCCGGACACGCCAGGCCATTCTGATCCCCGATCTGCGGACAGAACCCTGGTCAAAGATGTATTATCCCCTGGATGCCGGCCTGACCATGCGTTCCGAGGTGGCGGTGCCGCTGATTAACGCCAGCGGTCGCCTGGAGGGCGTGTTGAACCTGGAAAGCCCGGAGGTGGGCGCGTTCAACGAGGAGGATCGCTATCTGCTGCAAACACTGGCCACTTACGCTGTGGCAGCGATCCAGGAAGTGCGCTTGCTGGATGCGATCCTGGAGATCGCGCGCCGGCTCCTCACGCAACCCTGCAAGGAGGTGCTGCAACACATTGCCCAAACCGCTTGCGACCTGCTCAACGCCACGGACGCGGCTATCTGGCTGTTGGAAGGCGAGGAACTGATCCTGCAGGCCACCTGCGGCAGCGCCTCGCGCGCCGAACGCCTGCCTCTCCGGGAAAGTCTGGCCGGTCAGGCGATCCTGAAGCAGTCGCCGATTGTCGTCCGGGATCTCCGCCGCGAACCGCGTTTCTATCGGCAAGACCTGGCGCGACGCTACGGCTGGCGGCGCGCCCTGGTGGTACCGGTCGCTGCCGGCGAGCATCCTCGCCCTATCGGCGCCTTCAGCATTTACAGCACCGATAGCGAGCCCGGACGCTTTGCCGAATCGGATTGGGATACCAAAGTGCTCTCCTCACTGGCTCACTATGCTGCCCTGGCGGTACAGAACGAACAACAGCAGCAGGCCCTGCGCGCCGCCCAGGAGCAGCGCGCCCTGGCCGAAATGTTCGCCGCGGTCGGGGATATTGCCTCCAATCTGCTCCACCGCCTGAATAACAAAATCGGCACCATCCCGGTACGCGTGCAAAATATCCAGGAAAAGTACACCTCCCTTTTGGAAAACGATCCCTATCTGACCCATAACCTGAGCGAAATTGAACGCTGTGCGCTGGAAGCAATGCAGACGGTACGCGAAAACCTCTCCCATCTGCATCCCGGCAGTCCAGAAGCGGCCACCATCGCCCAGTGTGTGGCTGCGGCAGCCCGCTCCGTGCCTTTTCCCGCCGAAGTTTCCATCCAAACGGAAGGGCTGGAATCCCTGCCGCCTGTAATGGCCAGCACCGCCAGCCTGACCTTCGTATTCACCAATTTGTTTGAAAACGCGATTGAGGCCATGCAGGGAGCAGGCAATATCCGCGTGCGCGGAAACGCAGAAGGGCAATGGATAGAGATTACCGTCACTGACAGCGGGCCGGGAATTCCTCCTGAACTCCATGAACGCATCTTCGAGCTAAACTATTCGGGGCACAACGGAGGGCGTTCGCCGCGGCTCGGCTTTGGATTGTGGTGGGTGAAGACGCTGATCCACCGCCTGGGAGGCAAGATCGCCGTGGAAAGCGATGGTCAGCATGGAACAACCTTTCGCATCCGTTTACCGGCAGGAGGGATACCATGAATTCGTCTGCACGTGCGTTGGTGGTAGAGGACGATCCTTCCTGGCAACAAATTTTGATCGAAATCCTGTCCGATCACCATCTGGAAGTAGAGGTGGCCGGGACACTGGAAGAGGCGCTGGCCTGCTTGAAGGAAAAATCTCATCGTCTGGCAATTGTGGATCTCTCCCTTGATGAGAGAGATCATCGCAATCGTGACGGGATACAGGTGCTGCAAGCCGCGCGGCGACTTGATCCGGAGTGTCAGGTCATCATGCTCACCGGTTTCGCTACCGTGGAGCTGGCTGTGGCTGCGCTTACGGAGTATGGTGCATTTACCTTTTTACGCAAGGAAAACTTTCGCCGGGCTCAGTTTCGCGAGATCATCGCACGCGCCCTCTCTACGGCTCCGGCATCTGTATCCTCCCCTTCCCCCTCATTTGCCTCTCCTGCTCCCGCGGGAAAGGGCGAGCGCGGCAAAGCTCTGGTCGTAGATGACGATGCCGGCTGGCGCGAGCTGCTGACGGAAATGCTCGCTGAGAGCGGGCTTCACGTCCGCGCCTGTAGCGGGTATGGAGAAGCGCTTGGCAAACTGCGGCGAGAGAAATTTGCCCTGGCGATTGTGGACCTTTCGCTCTCCGGTACGTTCTGGCGCGCTTCCCGCGCGCCGCGCGATCTGGAGGGATACCAGCTCCTGCGAATGACTCAAAAGCTACGCCTGCCGACCATCGTCGTCAGCGGCGCGGCCTCGCCGGTGGACATCCAGCGCGCCTATGGGGAGTATGAGATTTTTGCCTGCATCGAAAAACAGACCTTTGACCGCGCCGCGTTCTATCGCCTGGTTGAGGAGGCGCTCCAAAAGCGCCAGCCGCAAGGGGAGCTGACAACCTTAACGGAACGGGAACGTCAGGTGTTGGAACTGTTGGTGCAGGGCATGAGCAACAAGGAAATTGCGCTACGGCTATCCGTCAGCACCAACACGGTCAAGCAGCATCTGAAATCCATCTTTGAGAAGCTCAACGTGCATAGTCGGGCAGCAGCCGTGGCGAAGGCACTGGAGGAAAAATAGTCTGGGGGTCATGCTGGCAGAACACATTGCAGGAAAAAGTCAAGCGCAAGAAGAAAAAAACACCAAGACACAAAGGCACAAAGTTTTTTCCCCGCTCCTTGTTCGCTGGCGGTCTTC
>JAGHYK010000233.1 GCA_017743695.1 Chloroflexota bacterium | reverse complement strand
CCGTCTGCGGTCCGCGGTCTCTCTTTCAACGCCCGGCCCCAAAATTCGTTTGACAATTCTCGCCTTACACATTATAATCAGGCGTTGATCTTGCCTGAAAACGTAAAGCTGGCAATCCCCTGGACAGGGAATTGCTGAAAAATATCTAAAAAGAAGGAGATAAAACCATGGAAATTCTTGAACTGCCTGCCCTTGCCCCGAAGACAAAATTAACCGGTACCGTCATCAAAACCTCCATCGCTGGTGCAATTATTGACATCGGTCAACCCTTACCAGGAGTCATCCACATCTCCCAACTGCGCAAAGACCCTCCCGTCAATCGCGTGGAGGAAGTGCTCCAGGTTGGACAGCAGGTGGAAGTCTGGGTAAAGCGGGTGCGCGAGGATCGCATTGAGCTGACCATGATTGAGCCGCTCCCCTTAGAGTGGAAAGAAATGACCCCTGGCATGGTCGTGAAGGGGAAGGTCGTGCGCATTGAGAACTATGGCGCCTTCGTGGAGATCGGCGCCGAACGCCCGGCCCTGATCCACGTCAGCGAGATGGCCCATCACTTCGTGAAACACCCCAGCGAAATCTTGAAAGAAGGCGATGAGATCGAGGCCGTCCTGCTGAGTGCAGATCGGCGAAAAAAGCAGATTCGCCTGAGCCTCAAAGCCCTCCAGCCTGAACCGGTGGTCGCGGAAGCGACGGCAGAAGCCTCAAAAGCGGAACGGCCGCGGAAAGGGAAGAAAGCCAGGAACGTCGAGAAAGCGGAGAAGGCTCAAAAATCCGAAAAGGCTGAAAAAGCAGAGTCGCCAGTCGCTGCCGTGGAACGATCCCAGGAATCTACTACCACGGAACTGACGGCGATGCAAATCGCCTGGCTCGAAGCCCTCGAACGCGCCAAGGCACGTCAAAAGCAATCCACGCTGAACTAATCCCAAAAAGGGTCTGGCAGTTTGCTGAAAAGCACAGCCTGTTGCGCTGTGCTTTTTTATTGCTTGCTGAAATATTCTCGCAGCAAATCTGAGAAATCCTGATCCGTATGCTGGCGAAGGAGGCGGAAGAAATCGCTCGAAGTAGCGATCTTCCCATCGAATTCCGTCAGGTAATGGCGCAAAAAGGCGAAGAACGCCTCATCTCCCATGCGCTTGCGTAAATTTTCCAGAAAATACGCGCCACGAAAGTAAACTGCGTTGGTGTAGGGACGAAAGCCACCCCCTGCGTACACCGGAATATCCACCACTCCCTGGGGCTGATAGTAATCAATGCGGTAATACCACCACTGGGGCAAAAGCTCAGGCGCAAAATGCTCGTAGAAAACGCGCTCGCTATAGGTGGCAAATGCTTCATCCAGCCACGGCTCGAGTGCCTGATCGTTCGCCACCCGTTCAAACCACCACTGGTGCGCCGTTTCGTGAGCTGCCACGAAGATCAGGTATTGCACAGGAGAGAGCTCTGGACGGTAAAGGTTATAAAAGTCCCGGCTCAAAAAATAGAACGCCGAATATTCCATCCCATCATTGAAATCCCCCATCACAGCGGCCAACGTTTTGTGAGGGTACGGGCCATATTGCTCCTGGAAGATGCGCAGCGCCCGCAAAGTGGCATCCAGCACCGCCTGCGCTGCCTGTTGATAAGGCGAAAAATAGTAACTGCTCACGAGAATATCCCCCTCCGAGCCGCTCAGCACCTGAAAATCATGACTCATGGAAAGGGCAAACGTGCGCCCCGCAGTGAGCCTGTAGCGTGTGATCGCGCCTTCGGACTCCGCCAGACCGCTGGCTGCAACCACAGGGGCCGTAGCATCGCGGAAATTCAGCTCCACCTCGAAATCAGAGGCCTCATACACCAGATGCTCTCCATACGCCCAGGGATCATGCAGCACCCATTCCCCGTTCCGGAAAGGAACGACGAACGGATACCAGTTGACCAGATTCATCTGCCGCGCCGTATACCCAAAAATACGCGGCCGCGCCACAGAGGGGTCTGGTTGTTCCGCCGCCGGGAGCGAAAGCTCATAGACTATATCCACCCTCGCCAGAGCATCCGCAGACAGGGGCGCTGATAGAGACACCTCCAGTCGCTGACCCTGGAGTGTATAGCCTGCGACCGGCGCCCCATTCACCTGAAGCTGGCGCAGGAAAAAGCAATCCGGCCACAGATTGGGCACCACGGCCAGCACCAGCCGATCCAGCACCACGCCGCTTCGATTCGGATACAGGATCGTCTGATCCACGCCAAGATGGTGCGCGGCGTAGTCTATGGTCGCCCGAATGGTATAAACCGGGCGCGGTGGAAGCGGCGGCGATTCAGGAGTCGGGCCGGGCAGGGGCGAAGGCGTGGGATCGGGGGTGGAAGTCAGCGTGGGGAGCGGAGATGGAACAGGCGAGGGTTGTGCTGTCATCCCAGCCGAAGTATCCCCCTGGCAGGCGCTCAACAGAACCAGTAACATCCAAAGGACGACCCATGCTCGAACCATGTTCACCTACGGTTGTTCACTCAGCATCTGACGAATTGATCCTGCCAGTAATACAGCTCCGCCAGATAACGCATCCCATCCTCCTATTCGCTGCGCGTCTCCAGGAACAGCCCCAGGGCGATCAGGAGGCCACCGAGCACAAATGAGAGCGTGATTCGCTCTCCCAGAAAGAGGACGCTCAACAACGTGCCGGCCAGCGGCTGGGCAAAGAAAGTCAGCGAAGCCAGCGCGGCCGGCAGGAGCGCAAAAGCCGTATTCCAGAGATACATCGCCAGCGCGGTCGAAACAATCCCCAGGAACAAAACGCCCCCGATGACGCCCCACGTGATCGGCCCCACCCCCTGCGTCACAAGCTCCCACAGACTGAGCGGCGCCGTGAGCGGCAGGCCGCCGGCAAAAGCGACCAGGCTGGTAGTGAGCACATCCGTCTCACGGGTCACCTTGCGCACCAGCACGGAATAAAGCGCCCAGGTGATCCCGGCCGCCACCAGGCTGAGATTCCCCAGGAACGACGAAGAGGCAAGAGAAGCCGTGCGCGGGTCAATCACGATTACCACGCCTGCTGAAGCCAGCAAGAGCGCCAGCAACCGCTGCCGCGTCACCGCCTCCCCTAACAGCCAGAAAGCGAAAAGCAGCACGAAAGCCGGCGTCGCCGAAGTCAGCAGCGCCCCATTCGCGGCGGTGGAAAGCTTCGTCCCTACGAACTGAAACCCTATCGAAACCCCATAACCGACAAAACCGGTGAGAAAAATGCGCCGCCACTGCTCCGAACTCAGACGAACGCCCCCGCGCCCGAGCACAACCGGCGCCAGGATCAGCATTCCGAGCAACAGGCGCAGTGTGAGCAGCGTAAAGGGCGGGATCACCTCCAGGACCACCTTGCTCACCACATACATCCCGCCCCAGATCGAAGCGGCGGTCAGGCCGGCCAGCAGACCGTAGAGGGTTTGTCGTGGCATACGTCAATTTTACCTTATATGGGAAAAAGGCCATGGCGCCTCCCCGACCATGTTGACTCCGCCTGGACGCCTGGCGCCCGGTCGTTGGCGCTTCCGTATGCGCCCTCCCCTGCGACCTGGAGCATCGCAGCCGACCCTGTGGCCTCACCCCAGCCAGAAGCCTGTCTCATAT
>JAGHYK010000232.1:2500-3601 GCA_017743695.1 Chloroflexota bacterium | reverse complement strand
GCGGACGGCAGACCGCTGTAGGACAGGCTTTCCAGCCTGTCGGGGAAGCGGACCGTCAACGAATGGGGAACGAATAAACGAATACAGACCGCGGACGGCAGCCTGCCGGGAAGACCGCCAGTGAACGAGGAGTGAGGAAAAACTTCATGCCTTTACGTCTCGGTGTTTTATTCTTTTCTCACCGAGAAGACAAGAAGACACAAAGAGAAAGAAACTTTACGTCTTTGTAGTTAAACAGACCGCAGACCGCGAAATGGACGATGGACGATAGACGGTGGACGGTGGCAGGGGAGGTTTTCCACTCTGTGGGGGGCAGACCGTCAACGAAGGGGGAACACACATTCGTTTATTCGTTGTAACTGTTCAGTCTTGCATCCAGACTGTTGTGTTTGTCATTGCGAGGAGCGTTCTTTGCGACGAAGCCATCCCCAGGCGGTCAATCTGGTCTGATAAATGGGAGATTGCTTCGCCAGAAAACGGCTCGCCATGACATGGCTGAATCGTTACGATTTCCCTTGACATGGGCGGTGGATGGTGATATAAGTATACAAAATCTGTTATATTTATCAACATATCACATGCTCACCCCTCAACAAAGGCGAGAAAAAATCCTCCAGTATCTTCAGGAACAGGAGACCCTCTCGATCCAGGAGCTTGCCAGGCGGCTGGCCGTCTCGCTGATGACGGTGCATCGCGATCTGGATGCGCTGGCAGCCGAGGGGCGCCTGGAGAAATTCCGCGGCGGAGTGCGCCGACTTTCTCCTTCTTCCGGCGAGGATCGCTGCGCGCTGTGCGGCAAGAGGCTCGCGCAACGCACCCTTTTCTTGATAAACCTGCCCGATCATCAGGTCAAACGGGCCTGTTGTGCCCACTGTGGGCTTTTGCTGCTTGCCCGGCTGGAGGGTTGGGCGCTGACCATGGACTTTCTCCATGAGCATATCCTCAGCGCCGCGCAGGCTGTCTATCTGGTCGAAAGTGAGCTGGTCACATGTTGCGCCCCTTCGGTATTGTCTTTCGGCTCCCCTCAAGAAGCAGAAAAATTCCGCACGGGGTTCGGCGGGCGGTTATGTTCCATGCAGGAAGCCATAGATTTCCTTCAAC
>JAGHYK010000039.1 GCA_017743695.1 Chloroflexota bacterium | reverse complement strand
GGGGGGTGGTTACTTTCGTTCTCAAATTTCCTGAAGAAAAGATACACTACCGGAGCCAACCAGTCAGCACACTGCGTTCTATTTCGAGTAAAATCATAGTGTCAGCACAACATTTCCACGAATTGGAAAATACACTCTCAAGAGAGCGAGCGAACTATGGATCTCAAAGCACAACTCAATCAGGCCTTGAAGGAGGCCATGAAGTCAGGGGATGAAATACGAAAGCGCACCGTGCGCATGGCGCTGGCTGCGATAAAACAAGCCGAAATTGATCGGCAGGTCACGCTGGACGATCAGGGCGTGCTCAGCATCCTGCAACGGGAGATTAAGACGCGGCGCGAGTCGCTGGAAGAGGCGCAAAAAGCCGGGCGCGAGGATCTGGTGCAGGCGCTGCAGGCAGAGATAGCGGTGCTTCAAGCCTTTCTCCCCCAGGCACTGAGTGCAGAGGAACTGTGCGCCCTGGCAAAAGCAGTGATCGAAGAAGTGGGCGCCAGCTCAGTGGCAGATATGGGCCGGGTGATGAAAGCCCTGATGCCGCGCGTGGCAAACCGCGCCCCCGGAGATCAGGTCAGCCAGATCGTGCGTTCTCTTCTGACGGGAACGTGAATCCTGTGAACCTGCCCGATTCCTCCTCACCCTCCCTGGGAAAAAGACTCCTGTCGGGAGGGATATTCGTTCTTACATTCATCGGGGTGCTGGTCGCTCTCTTCCTGCCCTTCTGGCAGCGACGCATCCCATCCCTGCGCGTCGGCGATGTTTCCCTGCGCACCATCGTCGCCCCATCTGACATCGAATATGTGAGTGAAGTGCGCACCCATGAGGCCCAGGAGGCGGCCGCGCGCTCTGTCGCGCCCGTTTACACCCCTCCAGACCCGGAACTGGCACGACAACAGATCCAGCGGTTGCGCGAGGTGCTCCAGTTTATTTCGGCCATCCGCCAGGATCCTTTGAGCACTTTCGATGAGAAGCGCGCCCGCCTGGCTGAAAGTGGCCAGATCCACCTGGAAGAAAAGATTATCCAGGCCTTACTCCGCCTTCCAGATTCCACCTGGGAGCGCCTGCAGCAAGAAGCGCTTACCCTGCTGGAACGCGTTTTGCGCACTCGGATTCTGGAGGAAGACCTGCCCAAGGTGCGTCAAAATCTGGTGGAAATGGTCAGCCTGACGCTGGCCCGCGAGGAGGCCGAGCTGGTCGCGGCCCTGGTTTCGCCCTTCGTCATCGCCAACAGCTTTTACAGCCCGGAAATGACCGAAGCCGCCCGCCAGCAGGCGCGCCAATCGGTTGCGCCGATTGTACAGCGTTACAAGGCAGGTGAAACCATTGTCAGCAGCGGCGACATCCTCACCGCTGTCCAGTATGAGGCCCTACAAAAATTTGGCCTGGTCTCGACGGCCACGGATTGGAATCAGTACGTGGGGCCGGCGGCACTCGCTCTGGGATTGAGC
The DNA here is from genome assembly GCA_017743695.1 of Chloroflexota bacterium. Taxonomy (GTDB): domain Bacteria; phylum Chloroflexota; class Anaerolineae; order Anaerolineales; family Villigracilaceae; genus 630D-37. Next base: position 15,637 of record JAGHYK010000039.1, on the reverse strand, counting down.
ATTCTGGCGCTCCTCTATCTTTCGGCCCAAAGGAATCCACCCTGGCTGCGAGAGGAACGCGAAGCCTTTGTCACCGCTTCTCTCTTCCTGATCTTTCTAACCGGTGCGCGTCTTTCGATCCCTGAACGGACCCTCATCCCCTACCTGTATCCGATTCCGGCCCTCGGGTTGACGTTGAGCGCGCTCTTCGGCAGCGAGGCGGGGATCCTTTTCTCCCTTCTGATCGCCTTCCTGGCGCCGTATGGTCTGCCTCCCTTTGCAGCATTGACTCCTTATTACTTGCTTTCTTCGCTGATGGGAATCCTGGCGCTTGGTGATGCGCGCCGTTTTCGGGCTTTTCTGCGAGCCGGCCTTTTAAGTGCCTTCGGAGGCATGGTTGCCTTGCTCGCCTATCGCTTTTCATCGCCCACCGACTGGATGGGAATTGCCACCCTGTTGGTGAGCGCATGGATCAATGGCATGGTGCTTTCCACCGGCCTGGCATTTCTTTTCCAGTACCTTCTGGCCCAATTCCTCGATCTGACCACCCCCCTGCAATTGCTGGAAATTTCTCGCCCCGACTTCCCGTTGTTGCAATACTTTCTCCGCCACGCCCCAGGCACTTATCAACATAGCCTGCAAGTGGCCAACCTGGCCGAACAGGCCGCAGAACGCATTGGCGCGGATGCACTCCTGACGCGCGTTGGCGCTCTGTTTCACGACGTTGGAAAAGCCCAGAACGCCTCGTTTTTCATCGAAAACCAATCCCCGGCCCAGGTCAACCCTCACACCGATATGCCGCCTGAGGAGGCGGCTGCGTTGATCATCCGCCATGTCAGTGACGGCGTGGCCCTGGCGCGCAAATATCGCCTGCCGCGGCGGATCATAGACTTCATACAAGAGCACCACGGCACAATGCTCACCCGTTTCCAGTATCAGCAAGCGGTGGCAAAAGCGGGCGGCGATCCTTCCAAAGTCAACACCGAACGCTTTCGCTATCCAGGACCGCGGCCGCGTTCACGGGAAACCGCGATCCTGATGCTCGCCGATGGGGTGGAGGCGCGGGCCCGATCCATGAACCTCTCTGACGAAGATCAGCTCCGGGCGATGATCCGCCAGGTGATTGAACAGGCGCGCAAAGAAGGGCAACTGGATCATGCCCCCTTAACCATGGCCGAACTGAAACACATCGAAGAATCCTTCCTTTCCACCCTGCGTGGTCTGCATCACCCACGCATCCAGTATCCGCCTGCAGAAGTTCCGGAGGAGAGCGAAACATAGCATCCTGGCCTCGCATACCCCTTTTCGGAGGCTATCCTTTGAAGGAGTCCTATGCCCACCCCCAAATTTCTGATCCACGTTCATCGCGAACCTGGTCTCAAAGTCCCCTTCTCCATTTCCCTGGTACGAAAAGCGGCGCAGGTCGCTCTGCGAGAGCAAGGCATCCACGAACCCTGTGCGCTGACCGTCTACCTCACCGATGATAGCCATATCCAGGAATTCAATCGTCAGTACCTGGGGATAGATAGTCCAACCGATGTGCTTTCGTTCCCAGCCGCTGAACACGATCCAGAACAGGGCCGCCTGTACCTGGGGGATATTCTCCTCTCCATCCCTCGCGCCCAGGAACAAAGCCAGAAAGCTGGCCATGCTCTGGAAGCAGAAATCCAACTGCTGATCGTGCACGGGGTGCTCCACCTGTTAGGGCATGATCACGCGGAAGTGGAAGAAAAACAGCGAATGTGGCAGGCGCAGGCTGCCATCCTGGAACAACTTGGCTGGGACCCTTCGATTGTTCGCGAAACCTGAAGCATAGGATGAACAAACTCTGGGAATTTTTACGCTCACGGGCGCGGTCTTTCGTCTATGCCTTTCACGGTTGGGGATATGTGCTGCGTACCCAGCAAAACGCCTGGATCCATGCCGTGATCTCGCTCGTTGTCTTTGCGCTGGGTCTGTGGTTGGGCCTGCGGCCTCAAGAGTGGGCGATCCTGATCCTGACAATGGCCATGGTATGGGCGGCTGAGATCGTCAACACAGCCATTGAGGCAGTTGTGGATCTGGCCAGCCCCTTCCGTCATCCGCTGGCAAAAGTGGGGAAAGATGTCGGTGCAGCCGCCGTGCTGATCGCGGCGCTGGCCTCCGTGGTGATTGGGCTGCTGATTTTAGGCCCCCCTCTCTATGCCCGCGTTCTTGCCTGGCTACGCTAAGCGGCGCAGCCATCCATCATCTCAATTCCTACCGTCTACCGTCCACAGTCCACGGTCTACCCTCTATTCTCCCCAGCTGGCCCTGACCAGCGCCGGCAGGATTTCCCCTGCTTTGCCGTGGAAGGCGAAATCGGCCCTGGGAGTGAGCGGTGTCGTTTCCAGGTTGATTTCGATCAGGAGCGCGCCGCGGTTTTTAGCGGCATAGGGCAGGGAAGCCGCTGGCTGCACGATGCCTGAAGTGCCAATGGAGAAGAAAACCTGCGCCTGTCGCGCTGCTTCTACGGCTGCCTGCAGCGCTGCGGCGGGCAGTGACTCGCCGAACCACACCACATCCGGCCGCAACAGCCCTCCACACCGTTCACAACGTGGCACCTCCAGCCCATCATCTTCCCAATCCAGGGCGCTTTCACCGCAGACCGAGCAGCGCACCCGCTGAATGTTCCCATGTAGCTCGATCACATTGCGACTGCCGGCCATCTGATGTAGTCCATCCACATTCTGCGTGATCAACGTGAAATACGGCACGTGACGTTCCATCTCGACCAGGGCATAGTGCGCCGGGTTCGGACGTGCTCCTTTCACCGCCTCGCGTCGGTATGCATACCAATCCCATACCTGTTTCGGATTGCGCCGAAAGCCCTCCAGGGAGGCCAGCTCCTCCGGGCGATATTGTCGCCACAGCCCGTTTTGAGGATCGCGGAAGGTACGCAACCCCGATTCCTGGGATATGCCGGCGCCGGTAAGCACAACAACTCGCGCAGCACTGCGTAACTTCAAAAGCAGGGCTTCAGGGAATTCGAGCGCATTCGCCATCATGCTTGTACTAAAAAGCTACTGCCCACCTGCACCACTCCAGATGAGCAGTAGCCGAATGGGTGAGTCCACAACTTACGGCAGGAACATCGCCTGTGCGGCCTGACTGGAAAAAGCAAACCAGGGTGCAAACACCGTTCCCAGCAGTATCACACCCAGGATCAGCACACCCAGCCCCCAGGCCGTCGCCTGTGAAAGTTGAATCGGATGCTTCTTCTCTTCTTCACCCGGCATACGGTAGAGATACACGTATTTCATGACGTTCAGGTAGTAGTAAAGGCCTACTATCGAATTCAATACGCCGACAAAAACGAGCCAGATATAGCCAGCCTCCACACCCGCGGCAAAGACAAACACCTTGGCCACGAAACCTCCAAAGGGTGGCATCCCAGCCAGCGAGAGGAAGGCAACCAGCATCGCCAGCGCCAGCCAGGGAGAACGGCGGCTCAAGCCGTTGTAAGCAGTCACTTCATCCGAGCCCAGTACCTTCCCCAGTGCCATGAGGATGCCGAAGGCAGCCAGGTTGGTGAGGAGGTACACAATCAGATAGAAAATCACACTGGTCATCCCCAGTTCCGTTGCCGCCACAACGCCGATCAGGATATATCCGGCATGTGCAATCGAAGAATAGGCCAGCAGCCGCTTGAGATTGGTCTGCGGCAGTGCCAGCAGGTTGCCAATCGTCATCGTCAGCGCCGCCAGGATCGCCAGCAGCAGGGGCCAGGGGATCTGCGCAGAGGGAAACGCCATCAGGAACAGACGCAGCAGCACCGCAAAGCCCGCGGCTTTCGAGGCCGTGGAAAGGAAACCGGTCACCGCCGTCGGAGCACCCTGATAGACATCCGGCGCCCAGAAATGAAAAGGCGCCACCGAGACCTTGAACGCCAGGCCAACCGTCACAAGCGCCAGAATCCCCCAGGCAACCTGCAGCGAAAGCTGGCCGCTCGCGAATTTCTCTCCCAGGGCCGCCAGAGCGGTTGTACCCGCCAGACCAAACAACAGACTCAAACCATATAACATCACCGCCGAGGTCAAGGCCCCGAAAAACAGATACTTGAAGCCGGCCTCTGTGGAATCCTGCTCGTTCAAGAAAAACCCTGCCAGCACGTAAAGCGGGATGGAGGTGGTCTCAATCGCCAGGTAGAGCATGACCAGATCGCTGGCGGAGGCCATCAAACACATCCCCAGCGTCGCCGCCAGGAGCAGCAGATAGGCTTCCCCGCGCTTTGAAAGCAGCGGATGATCCATGAAAAAGAGCGCTGTCAGGGCCGCGCCAAAAAGGAAGAGCATTTTGAAGAGAAATGCGAACCAGTCAAAGCGGATCATGCCGCCAAAGGCCTCTTGAGAAGCCCGCGGCGTGCCGAAGATCAGGCTCACGATCATGATCAACAACAGCCCATAAAAGGTGACCCAGCCACTGCGAGGGCGCTCACCTTTCCAGAACGGCTCAACGATAAAGAGAAGCAGAGCCAGGACAAGCAGAAGCAATTCAGGAAGAATGGCGAGAAGCATCAGGCACCTCCCAACAGGTGCAAAATGTAATCAACCCCACGCCCAACCATCGGCGCCATCAGGCCGGGGAACAGACCCAAACCAACCATGAACGCGCACAGCGTCACAATCGCCAGCTTATCCAGCGGCGTGACATCCCCAACGTGATGGTGCAACAGCACTTCAGAGGCCTCGCCGAAGAAGACGCGGCGCACAATGATCAAGATATACGAGGCGGTGACCACTATCGAAACCGCAGCGATGACCGCAATCAACCACTGGGTCTTCCAGACACCCATGAAGATCGGGAACTCGGCGATAAACCCGGAAAAGCCTGGCATCCCCATAGATACCAGACCCCCGATGATGAAACCGATGGCAGGATAAGGCATCACCTTCGCAAAACCGCCCAGATCGGGGATGTGGCGCGTGTGAGCACGGTCATAGACCATCCCAACGACGGCAAAGAAGAGGGCGGTCATCACACCGTGCGAGAACATCTGCAGACCGGCGCCAAGCAACCCCTCCCGTGACAGGGTGGCAAAGCCCATCATCACCAGCCCCATGTGCGAGACGGAGGAGAAACCGATCACATATTTGAAATCCGTCTGCACGAAAGCGATAAACGCACCGTACACCACGTTGACCGTCGCCAGGCCCAGGATCAACCAGGACCACTCTTTCGCTCCCTGCGGCATCAACATAATCCCGACGCGGAGCGCAGCGAAAGCGCCCAGCTTCATCAGCACACCCGCATGGAACATCGAGACCGCGGTTGGCGCAGCCACATGACCATCCGGTGACCAGTTATGGAAGGGCCAGATGCCTCCCAGCACGGCAAATCCCAGGAACACGGGCAAAAACCACAGGCGTTGGAATTCCGCGCTGAAGCCGGCCTGCTCCAGGTGCAGCAGGTCAAACGAGAGGACTCCCGTATTCTGATACGCCGTCCAGACCATCGCCAGCGCACCCACCAGCGAGATCACCGAGCCCACAAACAGATACAGGGTCAGCTTCATCGCGGCGTATTCGCGCGTCACCACCCATCCCCAGATCACAATCAACAGGTACATGGGGAAGACGGCGATCTCATAGAAGAAAAATAACATGAAGAGGTCCAGCGAAGCGAAGACGCCAAAGACGCCGCTGGCCAGGATAAACAAGAAGGCGAAGAACTCTCGTGGACGATCCTGAATGCCCGCAGAAACGCCGTTCCTTTCTTCTCCCCAGGAGATCAATACCCCGGTAAACATCACGATCCCGGTCAACAGGATCAGCGGCGTGCTCATTCCATCTACGCCGAAATGCAGCGAAATCCCCAAAGTCGGCAGCCAGGAATATTGCTCCACAAACTGGTATCCATCCAACCCCTGCAGGAGATAGGTCAGATAGACCCAGGCGGAAAGGATCAGGTCCAGGGTGGCTGCAGCCAGGGCTACGCTACGCACCAGGTCTTTCCGACGGGCTGGCAGCATCAGGATGATCAGCGCTGCCACCAGCGGAGTAAAAACAATCACGCTCAAAAAAGGGAATTGCATAGCTCACCTCTGTTCCGAAGTTGCTGCCATCAGAATAGCCGCATCACGGCCTCGTTGATCACCTTCAAAATCCAGGATGGCCAGACGCCGATAAGCAGGATCAACGCCATCAGGGGAGCCATCACCACAATCTCGCGCGGGGTCATCTCCGTCAGGCGATGTTCACCGTGCGCCCAGTGCTCATTCAGCGGGCCATGAAGGACCTGTCGGATCGCCTTCAAAATGTAGGCGCCGGTGAAGAGCAGCCCTAACATGGAGATCGCCGTGTAAGAGGTCAGCACAGGGTAAGCGCCTCGCACCACGAGGAACTCAGAGACGAAACCATTCAACCCAGGAAGTCCCAGCGAGGCCATGCTGGTAAAGATCAAAATGCCGCCGTAAACGGGCACCAGAGGGAAGAGTCCACCCAACTCGTTCAGGTTACGAGTATGCGTGCGCTCGTAGATCACGCCCACCAGGAAGAACATCCCGGCAGCCGAGAGGCCATGATTGAACATCTGCAGGATCGCTCCATTCAATGCGATGCGCGCGTCGGCGGTGCCGGCGGCCAGCGCGGCTGCAGCGATCCCCAGCACCACGAAGCCCATGTGATTCACCGAAGAGTAGGCTACCAGGCGCTTGAAATCATTCTGGGCATAGGAGCCAAAAGCGCCGAAGACAATCGCCGCCGTCGCCAGCAAAGCCAGCGCCCCGGCATACATGCGCGCCTCCAGCGGATAGAGCGGCAGCACCAGGCGCAAAAAGCCATACGCGCCAAGCTTCAGCAAAACGCCAGCCAGGATCATCGAACCTGCGGTAGGGGCCTCGGTGTGGGCATCTGGCAACCAGGTATGGAAAGGCCAGACCGGTACTTTGATCGCGAAGGCGATCACAAACGCCCAGAAGGCTATCGTCTTCACTGTGCTGACCGACATCCCCAGCAACGTGCCTTCGGTCAATGCATTCCAGGCCTTATAAAGCTCCGGCAAATCGTAGGTCTGGAACAACACCCCCAGCAACTGGATGGAAAGCAACAGCCCCAGCGAACCGCCCATGGTGTAGATCATGAACTTCAGGGAGGCATAATCCCGGTTCGCCGAACCCCACTGGTTGATCAGGAAATACATCGGCACCAGCCCGACCTCCCAGAAGACGAAGAAGATGAGCAGGTCCAGCGCCAGGAAAACCCCAAGCATGCCCGTCTCCAGGAGGAGGAAAAGGATCATATACGCCTTCACGCGATCCGTGATGCTAAACGAGGCCAGGATCGCCAGCGGCGTGAGCAGGGTGGTGAGCAGCACCATGGTCAGCGAAAGCCCATCCACGCCCAGATGGAGCGAAGAGTGGAGCGCGGCATACCAGATGTAGCGCTCCTCAAACTGAAATCCCTCTCGCGACGGATCAAATTGAAACCATAACAGGATCGAAAGCGCCAGCGGGACCAGGCTGACCAGGAACGCATACCAGCGTAACAACCCCACCCGTTTGGACGGCAGGAAAAGCATCACCAGCGCCGCCAGCGTGGGGAAGAAAAGGATCAAACTCAGGAGATGAGCGTTCAAAAAGTCCATGTTCTACCCCTCCATCAGGCCAACACCAGGAAGTAATACAGCAAGGCAGTGATCAGAAGGAAAGCCAGCAGGGAGGCCACCATATACTGCTGCAGGCGTCCACTCTGGATCGGGCGCAATTCCGCTCCGCTGCTCTTCACCACCTTCGCTGTACCATCGCCGATGGTCTCATTGATGATCGCCTTGTCAATGTAGGTGCGCAGCGCCGTCCCGATTACCGCTGCGGAGCGGCCAATCGTATGGAGCACGCCATCAATCAGGCCCTTATCCAGAGCCAGGTACACCACCTTTTCTGCAAACCAGTAAGAGGGGCGGACGAAAAGGAAGGTATAGGCCTCATCGAAGTACCACTTGTTTTTAAGCACGGGTATCTGGAACTTATCCTCTTCCACCGTGCGCACCCCTCGATAGACCCACCAGCCCAATCCCAGGCCCCCCAGCGAAACCAGGAGCGAGGTCAGGAGCGGCACCCAGTTGAAGGGGGCAGCTTCTGGCATTTCGCTCAGCGTCGAGCCAACGAACTCGTGGAACCAGTTTGGCACCACTCCGCCCAGGATCGGGAAATGTTCCGGAATGCCCACCCAGCCATAAGCGACAGCAAAGATCGCCAGCACGATCAGCGGCAGCGTCATCGTCCAGGGTGTCTCCTGGGCATGTTCTGCGGCCTTCGTGCGCGGCTCCCCCAGGAATGTGAGGGTGATCTGGCGCATCGTGTAAAAAGCAGTCAGGAAGGCTGCCACGGCCAGGGTCAGGAAGACAGCCAGATGTCCATGTCCGAAGGCGTCGGCCAGGATTTCGTCTTTAGACCAGAACCCCGCCGTCACCAGCGGGAAGCCGGCCAGGGCAAAGCCGCCGATCAGGAAAGTCCAGAAGGTGATCGGCATCTTCTTACGCAGGCCTCCCATGTTGAACATGTTCTGCGGATCAATGTGCTCCCCCGTATGGAGCACCCCGTGTTCCATCCCATGAATCACGGAACCGGATCCGAGGAAGAGGAGCGCCTTGAAGAAGGCATGGGTGATCAGGTGGAAGGCCGCCGCCACATAGGCGCCGATGCCGGCTGCTGCGATCATGTAGCCGAGCTGAGAAATGGTCGAATAGGCGAGCACGCGCTTGATGTCGTTCTGCGCCACAGCGATTGTCGCCGCAAAGAGCGCAGTGAAGGCGCCGATGAAGGCGACAATGCTCATCGTGCCGGCATCCAGACGCAGCAAGGGGAACATGCGAATCACCGCATACACGCCGGCGGAGACCATGGTCGCCGCATGGATCATGGCGCTGACAGGGGTCGGGCCTTCCATCGCATCCGGCAACCAGACGTGCAGCGGCCATTGTGCCGATTTGCCGACCGTACCGATGAACAGCAGCAGGCTGATCAGGCCAGCCGCCGAAAGGCCGAGGATCGGCGTTGGCACGCTGGCCAGGGTATGCAAAACGTCTTCGCGGAAGATGGTCGCAAACGAGAGCGACCCTGTGGCAGAATACAGGAAGGCGATCCCCAAAAGCATGAAGACATCGCCGATGCGCGTGGTCATAAAAGCCTTGACCGCCGCATCGCGCGCCGAGGGCTTCCCGTACCAGAAACCGATCAGCAGGTAGGAGCACAACCCCATGATCTCCCAACCGACGAACAACGTCAGCAAGTTATCGGAGACCACCAGGAGATACATCCCAAAAGCGAAAAGGCTGATAAAGGCGAAAAAGCGCGAATACATCGGCTCCACGGAAGGCACCTTATGCGCGTGCCCATGGGCATCTTTCACCGTCGCGCCGTGGGGCGGCAAGCCCTTGACATCGTGATCGCCCTGCGGCTGACCGTAATTGTGGTAGCCGACGCTATAGATAAAAATCATCAGGATCGTCCAGGCGACGAAGAACAGCACCGCTGCGCCCAACGGATCCAGGTAAACCCCGATGCGCAACCAGGTATCCGCAGTCGGCAACCACGGGATGGATTGGGTGAACGGATGGCGCCCCAACTCATGGGTGCCAACGGCGCGCACAAAAACCGCCATGCTCCCCAACCAGGAGAGAAAGGCCGCACCGATAGCCAGACTATGACTCAGGCCGCGCCAGCGATTGGTAAAAAGCACGATCAGGAAAAACGCCAGCAGCGGGGGGAGGGGAATCAACCAGAGGATCGTTTCCGTCGTCATAGCACCTCACCTCACCACTTCAGCAAATCCAGCTCATCGGCTACCACCGTTTGCCGCCGGCGATAGACCGAGATCACCAGCGCCAGGCCGACCGCGACTTCCGCAGCCGCCACAGCCAGCACGATCACGGCAAACACCTGTCCGTTCATTTGTCCAGGCGTCAGATAGCGCCAGAAAGCAACGAGGTTGATGTTCACCGCGTTCAGCATCAATTCGATAGCCAGCAAGATGGCAATGGCATTGCGGCGCGCCAGCACGCCAAAAAGCCCCACGCTAAAGAGCGCCGCCGAAAGCCAGAGATACCAGGAAAGAGGAATCACTGCACCCTCCTATTTCCGCCCGTAGGCGATATAAACCGCCCCTACCAGGGCAGCCACCAGCAAAACCGAGGCAACCTCGAAGGGCAACGCAAAGGCCTGAGGCGAGACCAGCGCTTCCCCCAACAGGCGCAGCGTATCCGCGTCCGCCGGCAGCGCCGCTGCCTGCTGCGGCAACCCCTGCCAGACGCGCAGCATCCATCCCAGAGCACCGAACGTCGCCAGCGCGATCAACGCGCCGACCGGCCAGCGCGGGTTCAGGGGCGCAATCTTCTGGACAAGCTCACGCTGGGTGAGCATCACGGCAAAAATGAACAGAATGGCAATGGCGCCGATATACACCATCACCTGAACAACGGCCAGGAAACCCGCGTTCAGCATGGCAAAGAGCACGGCAATCCCGAAAAGCGTCACCACCAGCCAGAGCGCGGCATGGATTAAGTTACGCTCTGTGACCACCTTCAGCGCCGAAGCCAGGATCACCAGCGCCACAAGCAGGAAGAAAAGTTGCGAAAACACCATACGCGCCTCCTCTCAGCTACGCTGCGCAGCTCCCTCCAGGCGCACCCGCTCCTGGTGGGAATAGCGTCGCAAGATTTCCACTGTGACCCAGGCGATCAGCACGTTCGCCAGGAACAGGGCCAGGGCATACAGCGGATAAGGAGCCTGACGCAGCAGGCTATGCATTAACGCGGTCACCATCAGCAACACAAGGGATAGCGGTGTCAGGAACTTCCAGCTAAAGTAGAGCATGTGATCAATGCGGATGCGTAACAGCGTATAGCGGATCCACATGATCACCCAGTAAAAGAACAGGCCCTTTAACAAGACATTCGCCAGCCCGATCAGGGCATAGCGCTCCCCGAAAGGAAGCGGACCATTCCAGCCGCCGAAGAAGAGAATCCCGATCAACACGCCAAAGGTGAAAGCGTGTAACAGCTCGCCGGCGAAGAACAGGCCGAATTTCATGCCACTGTACTCAATATGGTAACCGGCCACGATTTCCGACTCCCCCTCGTTCAGGTCGAAAGGAGCGCGTCCCAGCTCGGCCACCGCCGCGATCAGGAAGATCAGCATCGCCAGCGGGGAAAGCACCACAAACCACACCCGCTGCGCCTCCACGACCCCCTTCATGCCCATTGTCCCCGCCAGGATGGTCGGGATGAGCAGTGTCACCACCATCGGGATTTCGTAGGCGATCATCGTGGCTACCTGGCGGAAGGCGCCGAGCAGGGCGTATTTGTTATTGGAGGCCCAGCCGGCCATGATGATCGAGAGCGTACCCAGCGCGCCGACCGCTACCAGATACACCAGCGCCACGTTCAGGTCCACCCCGATCACCGTCGCCGCCAGCGGCACCACTGCCCACACCAGCAGCACCGAAACCAGCGAGAGGATCGGCGCCAGGTTGTAAAGGAACTTCTCCGCGCCCTGCGGGGTAATATCCTCTTTCGTGATCAGTTTCAAGACATCGGCAAAGGGTTGAAAGAGACCAAACGGCCCTACCCGATTCGGCCCCAGGCGATCCTGAAAGCGCGAGACCACCTTGCGCTCGATCCAGACCAGCAAAATATCGAAGACCATCAGCGCGGTGATCAACACCACCACGCCGACGGCGATGAGCAGGATTTGCGCCACTTCCCGACTCAACCCCCACCCGAGCAGGAGACCTTCCAGCCAGGAAGCAATGACTCCTATGGGATCACTCCAGAAACTCATAGGCTCTCCTCAATCAAGAGAATAAACGAAGAAAAGGCTGATAAGGAAACTCCTTCAGCCTTTTCCGCCTCCAGCAATGGATGTTTACACCCATTCCAGCATCCCCTTGCGCCAGACATACACCAGCCCCGCCAGGAGGATGCCGATGAAAAGGATGCCCTCTATCACAACAAAAAGCGGCAACTGCCCCAGGGCTAAGGCCCAGGGAAACAGAAAGGCTACTTCCACATCGAATACCAGGAAGACGAGGGCAAAAATGTAATATTGGGCACGGAATTGCACCCAGTTTTCCCCGACCGTCTCCATGCCGCACTCATACTGGCTCTGCTTGATCGGGTTCGGCTTCTTCGGCCCCAGCAACCAGGCGATCAAGATGGCTGACGCCGCCACGACCGCACTGACAACGAGGAAAAACAAGATCACCAGCCACTCGTTCTGCATAGCCTCTCCAGCAGATAAAAGGGATGTTCAAAATGGCTACCGCGCAAACATAGAAAAGAACAGCGACATTGTACCATAAGGTACAAGTGAGATCAATTAATCTTATCCCCGAACCTTATGATTTTTGTCACATCCTTTGACCATTGGATAAGCAGCGGCGCCAAACGAATCACTGTTTCACCTGGCCTTCCTGGCGCGTTTGCGGCGCGTGGCGAGGGTAGAGCTGGCGCAGGCGTGGCTGGAGAAGACAAAAATGGCGCAAAAACCTTGACAGAATAGAACAAATGTTCTAAAATCACAAAAAACGTTTTCCGTCTCTTTCCCCAAGAAAGGAGTTGCCATGAACCGCTCTCTCCGCCTCAATCTCTTGCCGATGCTACAATTTTCCGCCCTGCAGCGCGGGGCAATTTTCGGCGGCATCCTGCTGCTGGCGCTGATTGCGTTTGAAATCTTCAACTTCTCCACCACCGCCTTTGCACTGCGTGACATCCTCGGCGATCTGAGCTTCTTCGGCTTTCGCTGGTCCACTATTCTGGCGATTGCCTTTTGCGGTATTGACTTTGCCGGGATCGCCCGCATCTTCACCCCAGAGCAGGGGCGCGATGAACCGGTGGAGGTATGGTATCTCTTCGGCGCCTGGTTGCTGGCCGCCGCCTTCAACGCTTCGCTGACCTGGTGGGGCGTCTCGATTGCCATCCTGAATCACTCCTCCAGCGGCACCATGCTGGTCGGTGCGACGACGATGCAGCGTGTGGTGCCGGTGTTCGTAGCGATCATGGTATGGCTGGTGCGTGTGCTGATCATCGGCACCTTCTCGGTCGCTGGGGAACGTCTCTTCACCCTGGCCCAGACAGAAGCCTCCACGGTGCGCCAGCAGGTACGCGCCAGCGCTCAGGCTTCACTGCCAGGCCGAACCGTTCCGGCCGCCCCCCGCCCGATCACGCCGGCCCCCAAGTCGGGCACCGTGCCCACGCCTGTCAGCAGTGGTATCGCCGCCCACGCCGAACCGACCTATCATCCGATCAGTGCCAGCGCCAGGGGACGACTCCCATAGGCGCGTCGCCGGGCCAGATGGCTGCGGGATTGGGAGTTTCCTTCTCCATCAGGGAGATGGGGCGTATCCCCGATTCGTTGGGAACGGGCTGAGTCTTTTGCAGGCCTGGATAACCGCCAACGCCGGGATAGCCCCCTCTCTCACTCCCTGGCGCAATCCGCCTTGTATCCCTGCCCGCTGACAGCCCCGCCAGATTGAAAAGCCCATGAGGCGCGCCCTGCGGTGTCAGGTCACAAAGCCACAAAGTTTTCGCCGCCCACTTCGCGGTCTGTCCCAATTCGTTGAGGGCCTGCTTCCCACAGTCTCAAAGGCCCGCGCTACCGCCGTCCACGGTCTATCGTCCACCGTTCACTCTGCGGTCTGCCATCACTCCGCCTGTTGCCTGTCGCCTGCAGAGAACCATTCCTGGAGCACCCGCTTAAACTTCCCAAAAGCCCTATCCTGACAGGATTCAAGGCCAACTTTTCTGGCTAACTCCCCATACAGCGAAGAAGAGCGAGGGATCTTTGCTTTACGAAGCAATTGCTCCATCACATTCTTCGGATCAATCGGCTTGCCGCTCGAATCTTTTTTAGCATATCCTAAAAATTTACGATAAAGTTCTTCGTCGTTGTTTGCAATAACTTCAATAACATGAGAAGAACGCGCAAAAACCCAGATTTCCAGCTCCGGGTCCAACGCAATCGCAGCACAGCGATCCCTCCATCCAGCCTGCTGTAAGCGCTCCTCCACTTCAGCCTCCAGCTCGGAGGCGCTTTTGCCAGCTTCCTTGCCACAACCCACGCGATCAAACATTACCAGAGCATAGCGGTAATTATTCTGCAAATTTCTCAAATATTCATGGGCGCCACGGAAAACTCCAGGATCATGGCGAGGATGCCTGATAATATCAAACGTGATTCCCTGGCGGATGCCCAACGATCGCGGACGTGACATCAAACCACGTACTGTTTGCTCCATATTTGAGTCAGCAACCAGGAAGATCAAGTCCCTGTGGAACATCGCGCTCTATCCCAAAATGCCGCTCGCCAGAAGGTCCCCCAAAGACACATCGGCGCGCCATTCTTTGAGCTGTGGGTGCTGATCGCCGCGCACAATATCGGTAGCTCCCCCCTCGGTCAGGGCAAAGCAAAGCAATTCCTCCGGGCGCGCCAGGTTCAGAAAGATCGGAGAGTGTGTGGCACAAAAAACCTGTCCCTCATAGACAGAAGAAAGCGACTGGTACACCGCTTCCAGCGCGCGCGGATGGATGCCATTTTCTGGTTCCTCGATGATATAAACTCCCTTTTCGTCTGGAAGGTAGGCCAGAAGCGTCATGGCCAGAAGTCGCAATGTACCATCGGAAAGCAACCAGGAGGGGATGCGTTTTTCATCAGCGGTCTCGATAACGAGATACCGATAGCGATCTTCCTCTCTCTCTTTGACAACCACGCTTTCGATTTCCGGCAAGATCGTGCGCAGGTGAGCCACCCATCGCAGCAACCGCTGCGGAGAGGATCTTTCGCCGCTTGCCAGCGTTTCAACGACAATCGCCAGATTCGAGCCGTCCGGCTGAAATCTCCTGGGGGCATCCGGGCGACATGGCCAGCGCATGGCCTGACTGTTGAGCATCATGAACTGTATCTCTTGAGCAAGAAAGCGTCGCAGCCAGCTACTCGCCGGGAATCGCTCCTCGTCTTCAGGAATCAGCGTGATTCCCGCTCGTTCCCTGGCGACGGTTAGAGGGAAATTCCAGTCCGTGGTTTCAGAGTGAACATAAATGCGCCCATCCTCCGCCCGTGACATGATCTTTCGATAGCCGACAGGTGTACGTTTGCGCGCTTCTTTGACAATTTTTTCAGGATGTACAGGCTCCTGGGGGAACAAGCCGGGTTGGCGAACCCCGGCGTGCAGAGCCGTTGCTGTTCCATTTCCTCGCAAGAGCCAGAGATTTTCGACCAGCAAGTTCAGAACACCCTGCTGATCTGTTCCCACGCGTATCTCATAGCGGATTTTTGAGTAAAGCTCCAGGTGCTTCCTGACATCCTCTGGAAGATGGAATTCCACTGCCATTTCAAAGGGCTCTCCCCCCATCTTCCAGGTCAGTTCACGAAAGGAACGGGCGCGTTTTGCAACGGCTTCCTGAAGCCCACTACGCAAAAGGTCTTGCAGGAAAACCAACACATCCAGGAAAGTGCTCTTGCCGCTGGCGTTTGGGCCGACCAGAATCTGGAAAGGGCGTAGCTCCTGCGCCACGTAACGCAGGCATTTATATCCCAGGACTTCGACCTTGCAGACGCTCATTGTACTCGCTCCTTAACTTTTTCGCGGCCGCTCTTTACCTGAATTGTATCACGCCTTCCCCACCTCTTTACTCACCCCCTTCATTG
>JAGHYK010000230.1 GCA_017743695.1 Chloroflexota bacterium | reverse complement strand
GGACGATGGGCGGTAGACGGTGGACGATGGCAACGCGTCACCGAGTTTTATGGTAAACTTTAGACATCCCACACTTCCAGGAGTGTTTATGAGCAAATCCCGCGCCGATCAGATGGTAGAACGCTTGCGAGCCATGCAAATCGCTGCTCCGGACATCGAAGCCTCCGCGGTCGTCTCCGTGGATGGGCTGATCATGGCCTCTGCGTTACCCGCTGAAGTCGAAGAGGATCGCGTTTCGGCCATGTCAGCTGCCATGCTCAGCCTGGGTGAACGCATCGCCAGTGAACTCCGACGCGGCGGCCTGGAGCAGGTCTATATCAAAGGTGACAACGGGTTCATCGTATTGACCGCTGTCGGAGAAGAGGCTGTGCTGACAGTGCTGGCCCGTCAGGAGGCCAAATTAGGACTGATTTTCCTGGAAATGCGACGGGCTGCAGAGGATTTGAGGAAGCTGGTGGGATGAACCGGACTTTCACCACAACGAGCGGATGGGGAGGGTTGTGCAGTGCACCCTCCCTTTTCGATTGCTCAAAGGAGAGTGACGATGACAAAATATCTCATTTTCACAGGAGGCGTCGTTTCCTCCGTCGGCAAAGGAGTGACCGCCGCAGCCACCGGCCTACTCCTGAAGGAGCGCGGCCTGCGCGTCACCGCGCAGAAGTTAGACCCCTATATCAACGTGGACCCTGGCACCATGTCCCCCTATCAGCATGGGGAAGTCTTCGTCCTGGATGACGGCGCAGAAACGGACCTTGACCTGGGGCATTATGAACGCTTCATTGACATCCGCCTGACCCGCCTCTCCAACTTCACCAGTGGACAGGTCTATGCCGAGATCATCCAGAAAGAACGGCGCGGAGACTTTCTGGGGGGCACGATTCAGGTCATTCCTCACATCACCAACGAGATCAAGCGTCGCATCCGCTTGCTGGCAAGGGAAAGCGGCGCCGAAGTGGTGATCGTCGAGGTCGGCGGAACGGTCGGCGATATTGAATCCCAGCCCTTCCTGGAGGCACTGCGACAGTTCCGCAACGAGGTCGGGCGCGAAAACATCTTCTTCGTCCATGTGACCTGGCTGCCCTATATCGGCGCCACCGGCGAATTGAAGACCAAACCCACACAACACTCCGTCACCGCGCTCCGCTCCATCGGTATTTCGCCCAACATGATCATCGCCCGCTCCGATTATCCAATCGAAGATAGGATTCGCGAAAAAATCGCCCTGTTTTGCGATGTAGAAAAGCAAGCGGTTATCCCCATGGTGACAACAGATGTGCTTTACGAAGTGCCTTTGCTGTTAGAGACGCATGGCGTAGGGGACTATCTGGTCAAGCGTCTGGGATTGAATGCGCCGCAGAAACCGGATTGGGGCGCCTGGCGCGAGCTTGTGAGGCGCGTGCGCCAACCCAAACCGATTCTTCCGATCGCGCTGGTTGGCAAATATGTGGAGCTACACGACGCCTACATGTCGGTGCGTGAGGCGCTGAAGCACGCCGCACTGGCCAACGATGTGGAAATTAAAATCCTCTGGGTGCACTCCGCAGAACTGGAAAAAGGGAAGGGCTGGGATCAGATTGAGCAGGCGCATGGCATCCTGGTGCCGGGAGGTTTTGGCTCAAGAGGCATTGAAGGCAAGATCATGGCAGCGCGCTATGCGCGGGAGCACAGAGTCCCCTACCTGGGGCTATGCCTGGGAATGCAGCTCATGTGCATCGAGTTTGCGCGCCACGTATTAGGCTGGGAAGAGGCGCATTCCACGGAATTCGAGCGATCCACACCCTATCCGATCATTGACCTGATGCTTGAACAGCGCTCGATTACCGATCTGGGGGGAACAATGCGCCTGGGATTGTATCCATGCGTGATCCAGCCAGGGACAAAAGCAGCAGCCTGTTACCAGGCCTCCCAGGTCGAGGAGCGACATCGTCACCGCTTCGAGTTCAATAACACCTATCGCACCGCCTTTGAACAGGCCGGTATGGTCTTCTCCGGGCTTTCGCCAGATGGGAAACTGGTGGAAATCGCCGAAATTGTTGATCACCCCTTTATGCTCGGTTCGCAATTCCATCCTGAGTTCCTCTCGCGTCCCATGCATCCCCATCCCCTGTTCATGGGCTTCGTGGGCGCGGCGAAGGAACATGCCGGAATTTAAGGCAATCGTGTAAGGAGCGCTATCGGCCTCGAAAGTACCGTGGTTTCCTTTTTGCAGTAAAATCACCGTCAGGAGTAAAATCGTGCGTCGCATTCCGATTCTTTCCCTGCGCCTGTTGCTCTTAGGATTGGTCACGCTGGCCATCACCCTGTTGGGGCGCTGGGCCACCCTCCATCAGGCTTTTTCCTGTACGACCTGGCCACTATGCTGGCCGCAGGGAGGCAAAGGCTGGTTAGACTTATTGCACCGTGGCCTGGTGCTGCTGGCTCTCCTTTTGCTCGGCGATGTTTTACGGCGCGCCTGGAGAGACTACCGCCAGGATGAAACGCTCCTGCCGCTGGCCACGCTCTTGGGGGTGCTGTTCGGGGGACAGGTATTGATCGGCGCGCTGCTGGTGCAGCGCGGCAACCCCCTGCACCTGCTCGTCCTCCACGCGCTGACCATGTTCGCCCTCTGGGCCGATCTCCTGATCCTCGCCTGGCTCTCCCTCTCTCGCTCACCACAACCGCTTTCGCAGCCGCGACGCTGGCAGGATTTCTTCATGTTGACCAAGCCCCTGATCGTTGGACTCCTGTTGATCACGACCTTAGGGGGCATGGTCGCCGGAGCACGCGCCTGGCCACGCCCGACGCTGATGTTCTGGACATTGCTCGGCGGGGCACTGGCCGCCGGGGGGTCTGGGGTGATCAACCAATACATTGATCGCGAAATTGACCGTCACATGCAGCGCACCGCCCGTCGCCCGCTGGCCGCCGGACGGATCACCCCAGCGGAGGCGCTTGCTTTCGGCCTGGCGCTGTGTCTGATCAGCTACTATCTGCTGGCAGGTTTCGTAAACCTGACCGCCGCTTTGCTTTCCCTGGCCGGGATTTTATACTACGTCTTCCTCTACAGCATTGTGCTCAAACGGCGCACCGTGCAGAACATCGTCATCGGCGGGGGGGCCGGAGCTATCCCTCCGCTGGTAGGCTGGGCTGCTGTGACGGGAAGCCTGGACTGGCCGGCCTTCTTCCTGTTCCTCATCATCTTCCTCTGGACACCTCCCCATTTCTGGGCACTTTCCATCGTGCGCCGCAAAGACTACGAACGGGCAGGGGTGCCCATGCTTCCGGTGGTACGCGGTGAGCAGGAAACGCGCCGTCAAATCTGGCTCTATACGATTGTGCTGGTCGCTGTGACCTGGCTGATGAGACCCCTGGGGATAGCCGGCAACGTCTACTTCTTCTCCGCCATCGTTCTGGGAATCTGGCTCCTGACAGGCGCCTGGCGCGTCTGGCGCCGGGCGGGCAACAAAGTCGCCTGGCAGATGTATCGCTGGTCGAGCATGTATCTGTTCTTCCTCTTCCTGGCCTTGATGATGGATCGCATGATGCCAATCCCTTGAGATACTGTCTCATTCTTTCAGGAAATTCGTAACTCACCTTACGCAGCCAATTGAACGGGATTGAGTTCCCGAAGAGCAGCGTAAG
>JAGHYK010000038.1 GCA_017743695.1 Chloroflexota bacterium | reverse complement strand
AGGGCTTGCAATTTTGGGAAGATAGGGATATAATGTGGTAAATTGTGGCAAAAAGTGGTAAGACGCCGGGCTTCCGGCGTCCTGCCGTTAAATGCCAGAGTAGAACATATGTTCCTGGGACAGTACCGCTATAACGTGGATGACAAGGGTCGCTTGATGATCCCGGCGCGTTTTCGCCAGCAGCTTGGCGAGAATGCTTACATTACGCTGGGATTTGACCGCTGTCTGATGTTGATGAACGAGGCCTATTTCCGCCAGGTTTATGAGCGGATTAATGCCATGAGCCTCTCCGACCCGACGGCCCGTCTCCTGCGCCGCCTGATCCTCGCCAACGCTTACCCTGTGGAAGTGGACAAAATCGGGCGTATTCTGCTTCCTCAACCCCTGCGCGATTTTTTGAACGCAGATGGCGAGGTGATCCTGGTCGGGCAGGGAGATTATTTTGAAATCTGGGCATCGAAGGATTGGGAGGAACAGCAACGCCTGCTTCTGGATACAGAGGCCAACCAGAAGCGTTTTGCGACGCTCGATCTTTCTTCACACCCTGAGACTCAGCCGTGAGCGATCCTGCGGATTTTGAGGCTCGTCCGCATATCCCCGTACTTTACCAGCAGGTCTTACATTTCCTCGCCCCAACGAGCGGTGGGCGCTACGTGGACGGCACGGTCGGCGCAGGAGGTCACGCCTACGGCATTCTGGAGGCTTCGTCGCCCCAGGGGCGCTTGCTCGGCCTGGATCGCGATCCCCAGGCGTTGGAGCTGGCTGCCCGCTATCTGTCCCCCTTCGGGGATCGGGTGCAACTGGTGCACGCCTCTTACGCTTCGCTGCAGGAGGTGCTGCGAGAGGTGGGCTGGGAGCAGGTGGATGGCATTCTGCTCGATCTGGGGCTTTCCTCCATGCAACTGGATTCGCCGCAGCGTGGCTTTTCCTTCCAGCAGGATGCGCCTCTGGATATGCGCTTTGACCCAGCCTCCCCGATTACTGCAGCCCATCTGGTCAACACGCTCAGCGAAGAAGAGCTGGCTTCCATCTTTTACCGCTATGGGGAGGAACCGGCGGCTCGCCGCGTGGCGCGGGCGATTGTGAAGGCTCGCCCGCTTTATACGACAGGGCAACTGGCCCGGCTGATCGAGTCGCTGATCCCGCGTCGGGGCGCAATTCATCCGGCCACTCGCATTTTTCAGGCTTTGCGCATCGCCGTCAATGGCGAGCTGGAAGCGCTGGAGGCTGTGCTCCCTCAGGCCGTTCAGGCATTGCGGCCAGGGGGGCGGCTGGTGGTGATTGCCTTTCACTCCCTGGAGGATCGGCTGGTCAAAGAGTTTTTTCGCCGCGAGAGTCAGGATTGTCTATGCCCGCCGCGTCAACCGCTGTGTACCTGTCATCATCGGGCAACGCTTCGGGTGGTGACGCCAAAAGTGATCACTCCCTCTCCCCGGGAGGTCGCTGAAAACCCGCGTGCGCGGAGCGCGCGTTTACGTTGTGCAGAGAAACGATGAGCGTTTATCCCTTGCAATGGCTCCATGCGTATCGTGAGGCGCCCTGGCGAATTCGACGCCAGTGGCTGGCTGCGCTTTTTCTGGGCCTCCTGACGTTGCTGTTGCTGGGATGGTTCTCGCTGCAGGCTTCGCTGCGGGCGGCGCTCCTGGGGCGGGAAATTCAATCGCTACGCGCCGAAGCCTCGCGCCTGGAGCGTCTGAACGCCGATCTGCAGGTGACGCTGGCGGCGCAGACCCGCCTGGAAGTGATGCAGGCGCGCGCGCTGGCCCTGGGCTTTCACCCGGCAGACCCCCAGGAACGCCAGTATCTGAGGATACCCGGCTATCTGTTCTCTGTGACCCCTTCTCCGCCCGCGAACAAGCCGCAACTGGTCGCTTCGCTGCCCCCGGAATATACCCAATCGCTTTGGGACTGGATGCAAGAACGTTTCCTGTCGCTCATGGGAGGCGCGCCATGAGGGAAGAATTCCGCTTGCGCATGGCGCTGGTCGCGGGAGGGGTGGGGCTGTTTGCGCTGCTGATCCTGGCGCGCCTGTTTTATATTCAGAACAGCGCCGAAGCAGAGGCTTTCCGCATTCAGGCAGATGTCAATGAATATCAGATCACCTATCTTTACCCGCCGCGTGGGGAAATTCGCGATCGGCAAGGGCATCTGCTGGCCGGCAACGAGCTGGTTTATGAAGTGGGGGTGGCCCTGGATGCAGTCAACGATCCGAAGACGCTGGCCGCCGCCCTCAGCGGTGCGCTGGGCCTGGATGATGAACAGGTGTACGCGCATTTGCTGCATCCTGCGCCGGGCGAAAAGTACTGGATGGTCAGAGATTTTGTCTCCAGAGATCCGGTGCAAACGCTTCGCCAGATGCAGGAGCAACTGGAGGCAAGCGGCAAACCCTTGCCCAGCCTGCGCGGCCTGGTGTTTCGCGAACATCTGATGCGTAGCTATCCTGAAAAAAGTCTGGCCTCGAATGTTCTGGGCTTTGTGAATCGCGAGAATCGTGGTTACTTTGGGATCGAAGAAAAATACAACGATCTGCTTGCCGGTCGTCCAATTGCCGTGAAAGTGCCCACCAATCCACTGCAGGCGATGGAAACGCCGCGCGTTCCGCAGGGCACCAGTTTGATCCTGAGCCTGGATCGCACGCTGCAGGCTAAGATGGAAGCGCTGGCTGACCAGGCGCTGCAGGAATACGGCGCCAAACGGGTGGTGATCGTCGTCATGCAGCCACGCAGCGGCGAAATTCTGGCGATGGCTACCACGCTGCGCATGGACCTCAATCAGTTCTGGAAGTATGCGGAGATTTACCCAAAAGCGGTTGATTTTAATCCCGCCATCAGTTACGCGTATGAACCGGGATCGGTGGTGAAAATCTTTCCCATGGCTGCGGCGCTCGAGGTAGGGCTGGTGACACCCGATACACCCTTTTGGGATACGGGTAGCATCCTGGTTGGAGGACGCTATCTTTACAACTGGAACAGCGCCGCCTGGGGACGGCAGGATATGGTAGGTTGCCTGCAACATTCTCTCAACGTGTGCCTGGCCTGGGTGGCGCTGCAGTTGGGCGCCCCACGCTTCTACGAATTCATGGATCGCTTTGGATTTGGACATCCGACCGGGATCGATCTGGCGGCGGAGGCAGCCGGCCGCTTGAAGAAGCCCGGCGATGCCGACTGGTATCCGGTGGACCTGGGGACGAACGCGTTCGGTCAGGGGATCGCCGCCACGCCGATCCAGGTCTTGATGGCCGCTTCCGCTTTTGCCAACGAGGGACGCATGGTGATCCCCCATGTGGTGAGCGCCATCGAACGCGACGGTTCTCGCTATACGCTGCCGCCCCAGTACGCTGCGCGCACGATCTCCCCAAAAACGGCGCACACCCTCAGCGCCATGCTGGCTGCTGCGCTCGAAGGGGAGGATTCGGCGGCCAAAGTGCCGGGCTATCGCCTGGCCGGCAAGACCGGAACGGCTCAAATTCCGACGCCCCTCGGCTATTCCGAAGCGCGCACGAATGCCTCTTTTATCGGCTGGGGGCCGCTGGACGATCCGCAGTTCATGATCTATGTGTGGTTGGAGGAGCCTTCAACTTCAATCTGGGCCAGTGAGACGGCTGCGCCTCTTTTTGCGCGGGCTGCCGAGCAGGTGATTTTGCACTTGAAGATACCCCCGGATGCGGTGCGGATGGCGAAGGAGCATTAAACATGCTGACCCTTGCAGATGTCATTGAGGCCCTGACGCAATATCGTCCTCATGCCCCTCAGGTGATCACCGAGGCGGCCATTGATTCCCGTCAGGTCATCCCAGGGAGTCTCTTCGTGGCGCTGCCGGGTGAGCGACGGGATGGGCATGATTTTGTCGCTGAGGCTTTCCAGCGCGGGGCGGCGTTCGCCTTGATCCAGCGCGACCTGGCGGGATCATTTACCGTGGTAGATTTGCGTCCCCAGCATCTCTCGCCGCTGCAGGAGGTCGGGAAATTGCCGCTGCCGATCTGCCTGCGGGTCGAAAACACCCTGAGCGCGCTGCAGCAGATTGCCCGCTTCTGGCGGCGCAGGTTACATTTACGTGTTATCGGCATCACCGGGAGCGTGGGAAAATCTACCACCAAAGAGCTGATCGCCGAGGTGCTCAGCCAGCGCTATCGCACGTTGAAGAACCCCGGCAATTTGAATAACGAGATTGGCCTGCCGCTGACCATTTTGCAACTGGGGCATGGGCACGACCATGCGGTGTTAGAGATGGGTTTTTACGTGCCGGGAGAGATCGCCTTTCTCTGTGATATTGCGCTGCCACAGGTTGGGGTGATCACCAATATCGGCACGGTCCATGCTGAGCGTGCCGGCTCCCAGGAAGCGATCTTTCGCGGCAAATCCGAGCTGGTGCAGGCGCTGCCGGCGGCGCCCGAAGGGGTTGCGGTGTTGAATTTTGACGATCCGTGGGTGCGTAAGATGGAAGAGAAGACGCAGGCGCGCGTTTTCTTCTATGGGCTTTCTCCGCAGGCGCACCTGTGGGCGGATCACATCGAGGGCCTGGGGCTGGAGGGCATTCGCTTCCGGCTGCACTATGGGCATGAGACCCTGCATGTGCGCGTGCCGCTGATCGGCCAGCATTCAGTGCACACGGCGCTACGCGCCGCCGCGGTGGGCATCATCGAGGGATTGACGTGGCAGGAAATCCTCGATGGCCTGCGCATGGGGCACACCCAGCTCCGCCTGACGGTCACCCGTTCCTCCAGCGGGGCGCTGGTCATTGATGATACCTATAATGCTTCCCCGGAATCGGTGCTGGCGGCGCTCAACCTGCTCCAGGAGCTGGAGGGGCGCAAGATCGCCGTGCTTGGAGATATGCTGGAGCTAGGTCCGTATGAGCGTCAGGGGCATGAACTGGTCGGAATGCGGGCGGCGCAGGTGGTCGAACGGCTGGTGACGCTGGGGCCGCGTGCCCACATGATCGCTACCGCAGCCCGTCGGGCCGGGATGAAGCGCTCGGCAGTGCTGGAGTTCGATGAGATACAATCCCTGATCGAGTGGCTGCAGAAGCATCTGAGGCCGGGCGATGTGGTGCTGGTCAAAGGATCGCATGGCCTGCGCATGGATCGGATTGTGGCCGCTCTGGAGGTGGCCGAATGAAACAAACGGCGCTTGCCCTGAGCCTGGCCACACTGGCGTTCATCCTGACGGTGATCTGGGGGCCGCCGCTCCTGCGGGTGTTGCGCCATTTCCGCATTGGAAAACTGATCCGCGTGGAGGAGCCAGCCCATCACTTCGTCAAGATGGGCACGCCGACCATGGGCGGGGTGCTCTTTATCCTGCCGACGCTGTTCCTCACCGGCTTGCTCAACGCGGTTTCGCTGATCGGCATCTACCAGAACATCACCGGGCGCTCGGTGCTCCTGCCGATGGTGGTAATGGTGAGCTATGGCCTGCTGGGTGCGCTTGACGATTGGGAAGGCATTCGCGGGCCGCGGCGCGGTCAGGGGATGCGTGCCCGCACCAAGTTTCTGTTCCAGGTCTTTCTGGCCGCCTTCATTGCCTATGCTTTATACGAGATGCTGAAAGTACCCCAGCTCTTCCTGCCCGGCGTGAAAGGCAAGATCGAGCTGGGATGGTGGTATATCCCGATTGCGATGTTTATTATCGTCGGCACTTCCAACGCCGTCAACTTCACGGATGGCCTGGATGGGCTGGCCGGCCTGATCACGGCGACGGCTTTTACTTCTTACGGCGCTATCGCCCTGATGCAGGGGCAGGTTTACCTGGCACGTTTTTGTTTTATTGTGGTAGGCGCACTTTTTGGTTTCCTGTGGTTCAACGTGCACCCGGCGCAGTTAATCATGGGCGATACCGGTTCCCTGGCGCTGGGCGCGACGCTTGGCACGGTGGCGCTGATGACCGGGCACTGGATCCTCCTGCCGCTGATCGCCGTTATCCCGCTGGTGGAGGCGCTGAGCGTGATCATCCAGGTCGGTTATTTCAAGCTGACGCATGGCCGTCGTTTCTTCAAAATGGCGCCGATCCATCTGCATTTCGAGCTACTGGGATGGAGCGAGACGCAGGTCGTGCAGCGCTTCTGGTTGATCGGCTTGTTGGGTGCGATGATCGGAATTGGCCTGGCGATGGTGTGAGATGAGCGCATCCTGGGATGGACGCCGGGTGGTGATTCTTGGGGCGGCGCGGCAAGGGCAGGCGCTGGCACGCTACCTGACGCGACACGGGGCGCGCGTCTGCCTGAGCGATGTGCGTACCGAAGCCGAGTTACAGGCGGTGCGCCAGGCGCTGGCTGACCTTCCCATCGAGTGGGCCCTGGGAGGTCATCCGCTGGAACTGCTCCAGGGCGCAGACCTGCTCTGCCTTTCCGGCGGCGTTCCCACCACCCTGCCGATTGTGCAGGAGGCCGTGCGCCGCGGCATTCCTCTTTCCAATGACACGCAGATCTTCATGGAGGTTGTCCCCTGTCGCACGGCGGGCATTACCGGGTCGGCTGGCAAAACCACCACGACCAGCCTGGTCGGCGAGATGGCGCGCCTGACAGTCAGGGAGCATGGCACGTTCCGCCGGGTCTTCGTCGGCGGCAACATTGGCGATCCGTTGCTCAACTACGTGGATGAGATGCAACCCGACGATCTGGCCATTCTGGAAATTTCGAGCTTCCAGTTAGAGCAGATGAGCCGCTCCCCGAATATCGCCGCCGTCCTGAACATCACGCCCAATCATCTGGATCGCCATGGGAGCATGGAGGCCTATATCGCAGCCAAGGCGCGCATTCTGGAGTTTCAGTCTTCACAGGATGTAGCCGTGTTAGGGCGCGAGGATGCAAATGCCTGGTCATTGCGGACACGGGTGCGTGGGCGATTGCTTTCCTTCGGCTTTGGCGCCTTAGAAGGCGAGGCCAGCGGCACTTACTATCGGGATGGGCTGCTTTACCTCTACGAGCGTCAGGTGGATATTCCGCTACTGGGCCGCCATCAACTCCATCTACGCGGCGATCATAATGTGCTGAACGTTCTGGCTGCCTTTGCCATCGGCGCCGGGATTGGGCTGCCCCTGGATGCCATGCTGGAAGCGGCAATGAACTTCCGCGGCGTGCCTCATCGCCTGGAGCTGGTGCGCGAATGGCGCGGCGTGCGCTGGTATAACGATTCGATTGCCACTGCGCCGGAGCGCACCATGGCCGCCATTCGCTCTTTCGAGGAGCCGTTGATCTTGCTGTTGGGCGGGCGCGATAAGAATCTGCCCTGGGACGATCTGGCGCGTCTGGTGCGCCAGCGGGTGGATCATGTGATCCTCTTTGGCGAGGCGGCGGAGAAGATCGAGCGCGCCATCCGGGCAGCCGAAGGGGAGCGCCCCTACACGCTGGAACGATATGCGCATCTGTTTGAGGCGGTGCAGGCCGCAGCGCGCCTGGCAGAGAGCGGCGATGTCGTTTTGCTTTCGCCAGGAGGCACCAGCTTTGATGAATTTCGCGATTTTGAAGAGCGCGGAGAAAGGTTTCGAGAATGGGTACAACAACTTTCGTAGGTTCTTCGCAGAAGGCCGGGCGGCGCAGCTATGATCTCCCTTTGCTGCTCATCCTGGGGCTGCTGATGCTCTTCGGGCTGGTGATCCTCCTTTCGGCCTCCTGGGATTACTCCAATCAACTGTATGAGGATCCCTGGTACATGATCCGTCGCCAGGCGCAATGGGCAGGCGTTGGTTTGATCCTGCTCCTCGTTTTGAGCCATGTGGATTACCATCACTGGCAGCGGTGGATCGTGCCGGTGATGGGCGCCACGCTGATCCTGCTCCTGCTGGTGCTCTTCATCGGCGAGCTCCATCTTGGAGCGCGACGCACGCTCTTCAAGGGTTCTTATCAGCCTTCCGAGCTGGCCAAACTGGTGGTGATCCTCTATCTTTCCGTGTGGCTGTATTCCAAGCGCCAGTTTTTGCATGATGTTTCTTTTGGTCTGCTCCCCTTGAGCGTGATCCTCGGTCTGGTGGGAGGCCTGATCTACCTGCAGCCCGATCTGAGCGCCACGCTGACGGTGGTGCTGCTGGGAGGATTGCTCTTTTTCCTGGCAGGGGGGCGCTGGTCGCAGATTGCGGTGGTGATCCTGCTGACGCTGATCATTTTGTGGCTGGTGGTGCAGATCAATCCTACCGGCCAGGCGCGTGTGGCGGCCTATCTGGCCGGCCTGCGCGATCCCACGCAATCTTCCTATCACATGCGGCGCGTCTTTGAGGCCTTTGTGCGCGGCGGCTTCCTGGGGCGCGGGCTGGGCGAATCGGTGACCAAGCTCAACGGGCTGCCGGTGCCACCCACCGATAGCATTTTTGCCGTCCTGGTTGAAGAAACGGGATTCGTGGGCGCGCTGGTGCTGTTTGGGCTTTACGGGCTGTTGGGCTGGCGAGGCCTGCTCCTGGCGCAGCGTGCCCCGGACATGCTGGGTACCCTGATGGCTTCCGGGATCACCTTCTGGATTCTGCTGGAAATGTTGATCAACACGGGCGTCATGATCGGGTTGATCCCGTTTGCGGGCAATGCGCTACCCTTTTTCAGTGCTGGCGGCTCGAATCTCATCGCCTGTCTGGCCGGGATGGGCATTTTGCTTAACATCGCTCGCCAGGCGGATGAGACCGTGACAGAGGAACAATGGAGGTCTTACGGTGCGATTATTGATTTGCGCCGGGGGAACCGGCGGCGGCGTGTATCCCGCGCTCGCCGTGCTTGAGGCCCTGAAGGAACTGCTCCCGCCGACGGCGTTGCAGGTGCTGTGGGTGGGTGGTGAGGGGGGCATGGAGCAGGAGCTGGTGACGCGCGCCGGCCTTCCCTATCGTGCCGTTCCGGCGGCCGGGGTACATGGCGTTGGCTGGAGACGCTTGCCGGCCAATCTCTGGCAGCTCCTGCGCGGCTATGGGGCGGCGCGGCGCGTGGTGCGCGAATTCCAGCCCGATGTGCTCTTCTTCACCGGCGGCTATGTGGCAGTACCGGTGGGGCTGGCGGCGCGTGGTCGCCCGATGCTGCTCACCGTGCCGGATATTGAGCCGGGGCTGGCTTTGAAGGTGCTGGCTCGCATGGCCTCCTGCATTACCGTTCCGGTCGAGGATTCCCGTCGCTACTTCCCCGCCCGAAAGTCGGTGCACGTCACGGGCTATCCGGTGCGCCGCGCTTTGCGTCAATGGGATCGCGCCGCAGCGCGTGCCAGGCTGAACCTGGAGGCCGATGCGCCGGTGCTGCTGGTCTTCGGAGGGAGCAAGGGCGCGCGCTCGATCAATCAGGCTTTGCTGGCCAACCTGGAAGCGTTGCTCGCCGAGGCGCAGGTGGTGCACATCAGCGGTAGCCTCGACTGGCCACACGTCGAAGCCCGCGAACGCGCCCTGCCTGAGGCCTTGCGCCGTCGCTACCACCCGTTTCCTTATCTGCATGAGGAGATGGGAGCGGCGCTGGCCGCCGCCGATCTGGCGCTCTCGCGCGCCGGCGCCTCGATCCTGGGAGAGTTCCCCCTCTTTGGCCTGCCGGCCATCCTGGTGCCTTACCCTCATGCCTGGCGCTATCAGAAGGTGAACGCTGAATATCTGGTTCGCCAGGGCGCGGCGGTGTGGATCGAGGATGCCCATTTGCCCCAAAAGCTACTTCCCGAGACCCTTGCGCTGCTGCGTGATGCGGGGCGCAGGCAGCAGATGGCTGCGCAAATGCGCGCCCTGGCCCGTCCGCAGGCGGCGGAGGAGATTGCCCGGCTCTTATGTTCGCTTCAGGAGCAATCGCCATGATGAATCTGATCTACGTGTTCTGGATGTATGTCGTCCTCTTTGCTATCATTGGCTGGCTGCGCGGCTGGGCCAAGGAACTGCTGGCATCTTTTAGCGTCATCCTGGCTCTCACCTTTATCCACGTGGTTACGCGCTATCTGGGCGATGTGGTGAACGGCCTGATGAACACGCCACAACTGGATTTCTGGTTTCGGACCATTGTGCTGGGAGTGGTGGTTTTCTTTGGTTATCAGACCGTGATCAGCGTGCCCCGGCTGGCCAGCAAGTCGGCGCGTGAACGCTTTCAGGATTCGCTTTTTGGCATTTTCCTGGGCGCGATCAACGGTTATCTGATCGCCGGCTCATTGCTGTACTTCCTGAAGCTGGATAACTATCCTTTCCCCGAGGTTGTTTCTCCGCCGCCCCCTGCGGTTGCGGAAGCGCTCAATCGCATGATGGATTACATGCCGCCGGCGCTTTTAGGGGAGCCGGGGATTTACTTTGCCGTTATCCTGGCCTTTGTTTTCGTACTGGTGGTTTACGTCTGATGCCTCACGTGCATTTTATCGGGATCGGCGGGAGTGGCCTTTCGGCAATTGCCCGTGTGCTGTTAGAGAGCGGCTACACGGTGAGCGGCTCCGACCGTGCGCCTTCGCCCCTGGCCGAAGAGTTACAGCGGCTGGGAGCGAGGGTGTACCTGGGGCATCGCGCCGAACAGGTGCAGGGCGCGGATTGGGTGGTGCGCTCCTCTGCCATCCCGGATGATAACGTCGAAGTGCAGGCGGCGCTCCGCGCAGGCATCCCCGTGTACAAACGGGCCGATTTCCTGGGGCGCTGGATGGAAGGGAAGATCGGGATCGCGATCGCCGGTACGCATGGAAAAACGACCACGACGGCGATGATCGCCTGGATGCTCACCGCTCTCGGTCAGGACCCGACGTTTATCGTTGGCGGTGTGATGCGCAATCTCGGCGTGAATGCGCACGCCGGCCGCGGCCAGGCCTTCGTGATCGAGGCCGATGAATACGATCGCATGTTCCTGGGATTGCGCCCGTCTATCGCCGTGGTGACCAATGTCGAGCATGATCATCCGGACTGTTACCCTACGTTTCAGGAGATGCTTCAGGCTTTTGAGGCCTTCGTCCATCTGCTTCCGCGAGAGGGCGCATTGATCGCCTGCGCCGAGAATGCGGCTGCCTCCCATCTGCTGGAGCAGGCGGAGGAGGCCGGTCGCCTGGCGCTGGGCTATTCTGCGGCCGGGCGGGAGAGGGTGAAAGCCCCTCACTGGGTGGCGGCTCAAGACCTGGCGATCAACCCGCAGGGTGGCTATAGCTTCAGCGCCGAAAGCGACCTCTTCGCCGGGGGCGCGGTGCGCATTGCGCTGCGCATTCCCGGCCGCCATAACGTGAACAATGCGCTGGCCGCCTGGGGAGTGGCGCTGGTATTGGGTCTCTCTCCAAAAGATGCGGCAGAAGCGCTGGAGATGTTCCAGGGGACCGGGCGACGCTTCGAGGTGCGCGGCGAAGCGAACGGGATCACCTTCATTGACGACTACGCTCACCATCCGACCGAGATTCAGGCCACGCTGGAGGCGGCGCGGTCACGATACGGTTCGCGACGCATTTGGGCGCTCTGGCAGCCCCATACCTACTCGCGCACGCAGGCCTTGCGTGCCCGGTTCGCTCAGGCTTTCCAGCAGGCGGATGAGGTGATTGTGACCGAGATCTATCGCGCCCGCGAGCCGCAGCAACCTTTCTCAGCCCAGGTGGTGGCCGCGGAAATTCGCCATCCTTCGGTTCATTTCCTGCCATACCTGGAAGAGGCCGCCGATTACCTGGAGCATCATTTGCGCCCCGGCGACGTCTTGCTCGTGCTTTCGGCAGGCGATGCCAACCGGGTGATCGAAGAGTTGCTCCGTCGTCTGGGGCAGGAGGGCGGGAATGATTGAAGGGCCGCGTTCGCTTCGGGCTATCTTCGCAGAGCGCCTGCAGGAACAGGTACCCCTGGCGCCTTATACCAGCGCGCGTATCGGCGGCCCGGCAGACTGGTTGCTCATTGTGCGTTCGGCGGAGGAGCTGGAAATGGCGGTTTCTGCTGCCTGGCAGGAAGGCATTCCCTTCACCCTGTTGGGCGGTGGCTCGAACGTGCTCATCAGCGATAAGGGGATCCGTGGGCTGGTCATCCTGAACCGGGCGGCGCAGGTGCGTTTCATCGAAGAAGCGCCGCTGCGTGTCTGGGCGGAATCTGGAGCCGGGTTGAGCCAGGTGGCGCAACGCGCCGCCAGTCGCGGCTATGGGGGCCTGGAATGGGCGGCGACAGTGCCAGGGACCATCGGCGGCGCGGTCTATGGGAATGCCGGCGCTTTCGGCGGCGATATGGCGCATTCGTTGCTCCTGGCGCATCTGGTCACGCCACAGGGACGCTTGAGCTGGAACGCGCAGGAGTTCGGCTATGGCTATCGGACGAGCCGCCTGAAGCGCAAAGAGGTGCAGGCGGTGGTGTTGAGCGCCGAATTGCTTTTAGAACCCTCCACGCCGCAACAGGTTCGTCAGCGGATCGCGGCCTTCAGCCAGCGACGCAAAACCACCCAACCACCCGGCGCCAGCATGGGTTCGATGTTCAAAAATCCGCCTGGCGATTACGCGGGACGCCTGATCGAAGCAGCCGGCCTGAAGGGGTTGCGTGTGGGAAACGTCGAAGTCAGCCCGATCCATGCCAATTTCTTTGTCAACCATGGCGAGGCGCGGGCGGCGGATGTGCGGGCGTTGATCGAACTCGTCCAGGAACGCGTCCGGCAAACCTTCGGCGTGGAACTGGAACTGGAAATTGAATTGCTGGGTGAATGGTGATCCGATGAAAAAGCTCCGTTTGCTGGTCTTGTTCGGCGGGCGGTCGGGAGAGCATGAAGTCTCCCTGATCTCGGCGCGTTCCATCCTCAACGTCCTGGACCGCCGCCGGTATGAGGTGATCGAGGTCGGGATCACGCACGAGGGCGAATGGCTCGGCGGCGAGAACGCGCTCGAGGCCTTTGAAAAAGGGGAATGGGCGCGCCTGCAGCCGGTGACGATTTTCCCTCAGCCGCAACGCCGCGGCCTGTTCGCGCTGCGCGGTGAGCGCTGGGTGCGCATTCATGAGATAGATGTGGTCTTCCCGGTGCTGCATGGGACGTTTGGCGAGGATGGAACACTCCAGGGTTTGCTGGAAATGGCCGAGATCGCCTATGTGGGTGCCGGCGTGGTCGGTTCGGCGGTGGGAATGGATAAAGGGGTCTTCAAACACGTGATGCGGGCGCGGGGCATCCCGGTCGTGGACTGGCTGGTCGTCACGCGCCGCCAGATCGAAACGGAACTGGAAGAAGTCGTGCGTCAGGCAGAGGCCCTGAGCGAGTATCCGATCTTTACCAAGCCGGCCAACCTGGGGTCTTCGGTCGGTGTGACGCGCTGCACGGATCGCGCCAGCCTGGTGCGGGGGTTGCAGGAGGCTGCTCGCTATGATCGCCGCATCCTGATTGAACACGGAATTCCCCAGGCACGCGAGATCGAAGTGAGTGTGCTCGGCAATGACGAGCCCCTGGTTTCCATTGCCGGCGAAATCCTCCCCAGCCGTGAATTCTACTCCTACGAAGCGAAGTACCTGGATGGCACCTCCGGGTTGTTGATCCCGGCGCCATTGGAGGAGGAGCAACAGACGCGTGTCCAGACCCTGGCGCTGGAGGCCTATCGTGCGGTGGATTGCGCCGGCATGGCGCGCGTGGATTTTTTGATGGATCGGCGCAGCGGTGAGATTTACCTGAACGAAATCAACACCATCCCCGGTTTCACCGCGATCAGCATGTACCCCAAACTCTGGGAAGCCAGTGGTCTGCCGTATTCGCAACTGGTGGATCGGCTGATTGAACTGGCCCTGGAGCGTCATGCGGAGCGTCAGCGTACAGAGCGGGTGTATCGGAGACAGGGATGAGACGAAGCCCTTCGCGAGCGGAGAGAATACGGCAACGGCGGCAGACGCGCCCGCCTGTCACGCAGCGCGCCGAGAGGCTTTTCTCCCCTTCGCGGCCGCGGCGGCCGCAACGATATGAGGTGTTTGTGGGGAGCTTTGTGCGCACGCCTCGTCGCTTTGCGCTGCCTTCCTTCTCACCCGGAAGAGTCATTCATGTCGCGTGGTTGCTCTCTCTCCTGCTCCTGGGGCTGGGCATCGTCTATCTGCTCGTTGCAACGCCGTATTTCCGCGTCGAACGGGTGCAGGTGCAGGGCGTGCAACGGGTGAGCGCGGCGGAGGTGGAGACGGTGCTGGATGTCCGTGGCCGGCTGCTTTTTACGCTCGCGCCTCGCGAGCTGGAGCAGACGCTTTCGCGCGCCTTTCCAGAGTTTGCTGCCGTGCAGGTGCATGTACAGTTCCCGAATGGGCTGGAGGTACAGGTGCGTGAGCGTGAGCCGCTGATCCGCTGGGAGCAGGATGGACGCTATACCTGGATAGATACCGAAGGGATCGCCCTGCGCCCGCGCGGCGAAGCGGCCGGCCTGATTCGGGTGCGCGCGCTGACGCCTCCGCCTCCCCAACCCGCCCCGGCTGATCCTGCCCGTCCTCCCGCGTATCTTTCGCCGCAGATGGTAGAGGCGTTGCGCCAGGTGGCTGCTTTCCTGCCCGCGGATTGCCAGCTCCTCTACGATGCCCGTTACGGATTCGGATGGGAAGATGCGCAGGGGCGACGCGTCTTCTTTGGGCAGAGCGCTGCCGAGATGCCGGCGCGGATGCAGGTTTACCTTTACCTGAGCCGTTTCCTGGAGCAACAGGGCATTCATCCTGCGTTTATAGATTTGCGCTATCCGGATGCGCCATACTATCGCCTGGAGGCCGGCGATGGATGAAATTATCGTAGGGATTGACGTTGGCACCACCAAAATCTGCACCCTGGTAGGCAGGGTCGAAGCCGAGGGCCAGATTCGCATTCTGGGATTGGGGATCGAACCTTCCGCCGGGATGAAGAAGGGCGTGGTGGTGGACCTGAAAGCGGCTTCGGAGGCGATTCGCCGTTCCGTGGAGAAGGCAGAGCAGACCTCCGGGTTGGAAATTGCCGCTGCGCTGGTCAGTCTGGCGGGGAGCAATGTCGCCTCGGTCAACAGCCGTGGCGCAGTTGCCGTACCGCACGGGCAGATCGAGGCGGTGGACATCGTGCGCGCCCTCGATCAGGCGCAGGCGATTGCCATTCCTAACGATCGCGAGATCGTACACATCATTCAGCGGGATTTCAGCGTGGATGGGCAGGGTGGCATTCGCTCACCCCTGGGGATGCATGGCTATCGCCTGGAGGTGGAGGCGCATATCATCACGGCCTCGGCTGCCGCGCTGGGGAATTTGCGGGAATGCGTGCGCGCCGCCGGCGTGGAGGTGGTGCAGTTCGTGCTCAATCCCCTGGCCTCCGCGGAGGTGGTACTGACCGAGCAGGAGCGGCAGTTAGGGGTCGCCGTCTGCGATATGGGCGGCGGAACCACCGACCTGGCGATCTATGTGGATGGGAATGTGTGGCACACGATGGTGCTGGCGGTGGGCGGCAATCATATCACCCAGGATATTGCCCACGGGTTACGCCTGCCTTTTAACCAGGCCGAAGAGGTCAAAATTCAATATGGACATGCGCTGCGCCGTGCCGTGAACACGGAGGAGGTGTTCACCATTCGCCCCTTTGGGGAAGAACAGGATGTAGAAATCCTCCGTCAGGACCTGGCCTATATCATTCAGGCGCGGGTGGAGGAGATGTTCCTGTTGATTTTGCAAGAGATCAAGCGCTCCGGCTTCGATGGGTTGCTGCCCGCCGGCCTGGTATTGACGGGAGGGAGCAGCGCCCTGCCGGGCATTCGCCAGCTTGCGGCGGAGGTGCTGGGGATGCCGGTGCGCATTGCCAAACCGGAAAACCTGCAGGGAATGGCGGATCGGCTGGGTTCGCCGGCCTATTCGACCAGCGTGGGTTTGCTCCAGTGGGCGATTTCCATGCGCGCCCAGGAGCTGAACAGCCGTATGCATCGCAGGGCTGAACGGAATCCTTCCAGACTTTGGGAATGGCTGAGGCGCTTGTTGCCTTAGATTCTCTCGGAATTTTCGCATAGGAGGAAAATATGTCATCGAATAATCCTGCTCCTGAAACCTTTGCTCGTATTAAAGTCATCGGTGTCGGTGGTGGAGGTCAGAATGCGGTCAATCGCATGATCTCGACCGGGATTCAAGGGGTCGAATTCATTGCGGCCAATACCGATGCCCAGGCGCTTGCGCTTTCCAGGGCCCCGATGCGCATTCGCCTGGGGGAGAAGCTCACGCGCGGCCTGGGCGCCGGCGGCGATCCGGAGGTTGGGCGTAAAGCGGCCGAGGAGTCGGCGGATGAGTTGTATAACGTTTTGAAGGGCGCGGACATGGTGTTCGTGACTGCCGGCATGGGCGGCGGCACCGGGACCGGCGCGGCGCCGGTGGTGGCGCAGATCGCCAAGGAATGCGGTGCGCTGACCATTGGCGTGGTGACGCGCCCCTTCTCCTTTGAAGGCTCACGGCGTATGCAGGCCGCCGAGGCCGGGATCAATCGCCTCAAAGAACATGCGCACACGCTGATCGTCATCCCCAACGACCGCCTGATCCAGCTTGCGGATAAACGCGTCAGCCTGGAGGATGCCTTCCGCCTGGCGGATGACGTGCTGCACCAGGGCATTCAGGGCATCTCTGAATTGATCACCGTCCCCGGCCTGATCAACCTGGACTTTGCCGATGTGCGTGCCATCATGTCCGAGGGAGGCGCTGCCTTGATGGCGGTGGGTCGTGGCAGCGGCGAAGACCGCGCCCGCATCGCTGCCGAGCAGGCGATCTCCAGCAAGCTCCTGGATATTACGATTGACGGCGCGCGCGGCGTGCTCTTCAACATCACCGGTGGCCCAGACCTGACCCTGTTCGAGGTCAATCAGGCAGCGGCCATTATCCGCGAGACCACGCACCCGGACGTGAACATGATCTTCGGCGCGGTCATTGACCCGAACATGGGCGATGAGGTGCGTATCACCGTGATCGCCACGGGGTTTGAGCGGACTGCTGCCCTGCCGCGTCGTCCGGAGCGTCCCACGACCTCGGGCAACGAGCGCGCGGCGCGTCCGCTGACGGAAGTCGGCGCGGAGCGATCCCGTCCTGCTTCTGCCATCCTGCCCCCTGCCGATAGCGACGAACTGGACATCCCGGCCTTCCTGCGTCAGCGTCGCTAAAGTCGCCTGCGCCGCACAACCGACGACCGGGCCATGCCTGCTGGCTGCTCCACGCAACCACAGGCGAAGCCCGGTTGGATCGGGTTTTGCGGGCGATCCTGGTTGCTTTTGTCACGCGTGAAAGTGTGCAATCGCCCTATATGAAATACCCCGTAATTACCTGCCAGCTGCCCACCAACCATCCATCGTTGTTGCGGTAGAAAATTTTCTTGTTGCGGTAGAAAATTTTCTACCGTT
>JAGHYK010000037.1 GCA_017743695.1 Chloroflexota bacterium | reverse complement strand
GAGTCGCCCGAAAGCCATGAAAAAACCTCTGTCTCCTGTCATTGCGAGCGAAGCGCATGTCCCGAGCGCAGCGTGGGGAAAGCAATTTCCTGGCCGATATGGGAATTGCTTCGCCGCCTGCAGCGGCTCGCAATGTAACGGTAGAAAATTTTCTACCGCAACAAAGATGGCAGTGGGGGGTGGTTACTTTCGTTCTCGAATTTCCTGAAGGAAAGATACACTACCTTGACCGCGGACCACAGACGGCAGACCGCGGTGACTGTAGCACAGGCTTTTCAGCCTGTTGGGGGGAGAACCGTCAACGAATGGGGAACGAATAAACGAATGCGGACCGCGGACGGCAGACCGCAGAGTGGAGGGTGGACGATGGCGGGGGAGGCTTTCAGGTCAGCCAGTCACCGCGCCATCGGTGATTTCAAGGGCCTTATCCAGAATGGCAAAACCTTCGGCCAGTTGCTCCTCGTTGATGATCAGCGGAGGGATAATCAGCACGGTATGCCAGTGGGTGTAGAGGAAAAGGCCGTGCTCCAGGCAGTAGTTACGCAGCGCGCTCATTTCCGGACTGGTGCCGTTCCAGGGCGCCATCGGTTCCTTCGTCTTGCGATTGCGCACCAGCTCGATGATCCCAAACAGCCCAATCGAGCGCACTTCGCCGACCGAGGGATGGTTTTCGCCCAGTTCGGTCAACATACGGTGCAAAACCCGCCCCATGGCCGCAGCATGTTCGACCAGGTGCTCCTCCTGCATTACCTGAATATTGGCAATGGCTGCCGCCAGCGAGACCGGGTGGGAGGTATAGGTCAGCCCCCCCTCATAGACGCGGTCGTTGAAGGCAGCAGCGATCTCCGGCTTCATCGCCACCGCGCCCAGCGGTGCATATGCCGAAGTCAGCCCCTTGGCCATGGTCATTATGTCGGGAATGACATCCCAATGCTCGATAGCAAACCATTTCCCGGTGCGCCCAAAACCGCTCATGACCTCATCGGCGATGAGCAAAATGCCGTATTTGTCGCACAAGGCGCGCACACCCTGCATATATCCCTGCGGCGGGATAATGATGCCATTGGTGCCGGTCACAGATTCCATGAGGATAGCGGCGATGGTCTCCGGCCCCTCATAGGTGATGATCTCTTCCAGGTGATTCAGGTAATCGCGCGTGAACTCTTCTTCAGGGATGTCAGGATTGGTGCGGTGGAAGGTAGAGCGGTAGCGATAGGGATCGAGAAAATGGACAACGCCGGGCATCAGGCCGGCCGGCTCCCACATGTGACGGCGAGGATCGCCGGTCAGGGCCATGGCGCCGGCGGTCGCTCCATGATAGGAGCGATAGCGGGTGAGAATCTTATATCGCCCGGTGTATGCACGCGCCAGCTTGACAGCGTTTTCGTTGGCATCCGCGCCGCCCAGGGTAAAAAGAACCTTGCGCAAGGCGCCGCCGGGGCTGATCTCGGCGATCATCTTGCTCGCCAGCGCACGGACGCGCGTGGTCATGCCAGGGGCTGCGTAGGGGAGTTCGTCAAGCTGCGCCTTCATCGCCGCGATGACCCGCTCGTTCCCGTGCCCGATATTGACGCACATGGTCATCGAATTGAAATCCAGGTAGCGCTTCCCGTGAATATCCCAAAAATAGACGCCTTTGGCCGTCTTGACAGGGATGGGGTTAACGCGTGCCTGAGCCGACCAGGTCCAGAAAACGTGTTCTT
Source organism: Chloroflexota bacterium (assembly GCA_017743695.1). Lineage (GTDB taxonomy): Bacteria > Chloroflexota > Anaerolineae > Anaerolineales > Villigracilaceae > 630D-37. Next base: position 15,638 of record JAGHYK010000037.1, on the reverse strand, counting down.
TCGAAAGAGGCAGGATGTCTTCATCAGCGATAGGGAACATGGCTACTCCGTGAAGATCAGTCGAATGCGTTCGATGAGAGTTTCTTCCCAGGGGATGCCGAGGGCGTCCAGCACCTCTTCCGGGCGGCCGGTGGCGCCTTCGACTGCACTCAGGCGCATGAACAATGAACCATCTTCGAGCCAGCGTAGCTCATGGATCAGCGGGCGCAGGTCATAATCCTTTCCGCGACGCTGACGTGGCAGGGATGGCGCTGCCAGGAGCCCGGCAATGCGCTGGCGCAATTCCCGCTGCGCATCCGCATTCAGCGAGGGCAGAGTAACTCGATATTCCGCCGCCTGGAGCCGCGTCTGAAGCGCAGGCGCATTCTCCTCTACGGCTTCCACCTGCAGGATCTCCAGCCCCGCCGGGCAAACTGCCTGAAGCTTTTCTTTCAGGTGGTCAAGCTCGACCGGCTGGGTGAGGAAAATATCCACGATCTCGGCACGCGAAGCGAAACCAAGCGGCAAAGCGGCGGCAAGCTGGATACGCGCGTGAGGATGAAAACCCTGGCTGTAGGCCAGGGGCAGCCCGGCACGGCGGATAATCCGCTCCCAGTTTCTCTGCAAATCGAGGTGCCCGGTATAGCGCAAGGGGCCGCGTTTGGCAAAGGTGATCCGCAGGCGCATGGCAGGGCCTACCTCACGCGCCGCTCGGGGTGAGTTCCGCTTGCAACACGGGGAGTGGCCTGGCTGGAGATTTGACCTCCGGGCATTTCCAGAAATCGCCGGGGTTCTGGCGCCGCAAATCGGTAAAGGTGGGCAGAATGCCACAGGCGAAACACTGCTGGCGGCAATCTATGCGGATCTGCCCCTCCAGGGACATGCGGAAATCCTGAAAGAGATAGGATTTGCGCACGCCGACCGAGATGTGATCCCAGGGGAAGACCTCATCGGCGCGACGCGGGCGATGGGTGTAGAAAGCCGGGTCGAGGTCGTGTTCCGCAAACGCCTCCATCCAGGCCTGGAAGTTACGCTGCTCCCCCCAGGCATCGAAGCGCGCCCCGCGGCGCCAGGCGCTTTCGATGACTTCAGCCAGGCGCCGATCCCCGCGCGAGAGCCAGGCCTCGAGCAGGGTCTCCTGCGGTTCGTTCCAGCTCAGCTTGATATTGCGATCGCGCAGCGAACGCTTGAGTAAATCCTGCTTGGCCAGGATTTGCTCGATGGTATCGCAAGAGGCCCATTGAAACGGCGTGTGCGGTTTGGGCACGAAGGTGCTCACCCCGGCATGGACTTTCGCTTTCATGCCCAGCACTTTGCGCCCTTCGGCCAGGACGCGCTGGCACAGGTCGGCAATGGCCTGCACATCTTCCAGCGTTTCAGAGGGGTGACCAATCATGAAATAGAGCTTAATGGTAGTCCAGCCGCGCCGATAAATCTCACGCACTGTTTGAAGGATTTGCTCATCGGGGATGTATTTATTGATAATGCGACGCATACGCTCACTGGCAGCCTCCGGCGCCAGGGTAAAGCCCGTCGAACGGTGTTGCTTGAGCTTTTCAGTGAGGTCCACCGAGACGGTCTCAATGCGCAGGGAGGGCAGCGAAATGGTCAGGTTACGGTCGTGGAAGCGCTGGCTGATCGCCTCCACCAGCTCGATGATGCGGCTGTAATCCGAGGAGGAGAGAGAAAGCAGGGCAAGCTCCTCAAACCCGGTCTGTTGGAGGGCCTCCTCCGCCGCCTGTACGATCTCCTCTACCTGGCGCTCGCGCACCGGGCGGACGATCATGCCAGCATGGCAGAAGCGACAGCCGCGCGTGCAGCCGCGCATGATCTCCACCGATACCCGATTGTGCACGGTCTCGACGTTCGGGACGATGAAGCGCGTCGGTGGGGGAGGCAGTTTGGCGACGATGCGCTTGGTGATCACCTTCGGCGCTTCGGAGAGAGTGGGGCGAATTTCGCGCACCGTGCCATCTTCAAAGTAAGCGACCTCGTAAAAGCGCGGTACGTAGAGGCCGGGGATTTGCGTCAGATGGCGCAAAAGCTCCAGGCGCGACCAGCCCTGTTCTTTGCTGCGTCGGAGCATGTTCAGAATATCATGGATGATCTCTTCCCCTTCCCCGATGGCGAAGGCGTCAATGAAAGCGTGCATCGGTTCAGGGTTGGTCGTGGCATGGCCGCCGGCAATGATCAGCGGATGGCGCTCATCCCGATCGGCGCTGCGCAGGGGCAGGCCGGCCAGGTCCAGGAGATTCAAGGTGTTCGTATAGAGCGTTTCATAGGGCAGAGAGAAGCCGATCAGGTCGAAAGCGGCCAGCGGGTGGTATGTCTCCAGGGAATAGAGAGGGATTCCTGCGCGACGCATTTCCGCCTCCATATCCACCCACGGGGCGTACGCGCGTTCGGCCAGCGCATCGGGACGCTGATTGATTTGATCGTAAAGGATTTTCAGCCCAACGTTCGAGACGCCAATATCGTAAATATCCGGAAAGACCAGGGCTACCTTTAAGGGGGTGTCTTCCCAGGACTTGACCACGCTGTTATACTCCCCGCCAACATAGCGGCCGGGCTTCTGCACCTTCAGAAGGATGCGGTGCAATCGGGTTTCGATCTGCTCCGGGGTTAACATCGCTCACCTCACGATAAAGGGGATAAGGCAATTATACTGCTCTATCGGAAAACAAAAAACCGCCCTTGCGGCGGTAGTGACCGACCGGGGACTCGAACCCCGAACCAACTGATTAAGAGTCAGCTGCTCTACCGAATTGAGCTAGTCGGCCAGGACGGCCTTATTATAACACAGATTTGCGCTGTGGAGGGTAAATGCGGCGAAGAGCATCATGATTAGAGACATCAGAATCCCGGCTGTATGATGGACAAACGTAGAAACTTTATTGGCTTTTACAGCTGCAATGACAATTGAATTTGTCCGTATACGCTCCCAACACGATAGACTTACGCAGAACAGGTAAAACTGGTGGCGGTGGACGAGCAGCCGGCTCCCCTTTCACTTTCCAAAGGCGATCTGGTGATCATCTCCTGCTACCCGCCCACCGGCAATGACTGGCGTGTCCTGGTCTTTGCCTCCTTGCAGATGCCGTAAGACGCCTTCTCCTCCGGCTTGCGGCCGCGCTGCCCGACCTGGGGCATTCAGCTCCCCTTGCCGCTTTCAGGCGCAGCGCTCTTCTTGCGACGGCGCAGCGCAAAGCGGACGATGCGATAGGCCAGCCAGAGCGGCAATACAACGCTCAGCAAGATCACCCACAGGTAATACAGGAAGAAGCGGATCAGGAAGTTAACAAACCCCTGCAGGAAGTAGATCAGGCTCTGCAGCGCATCTCGCGCCACCCCCTTCGGCTTCCAGCCCCCAATCTCAAGGGGTTTGACCGTCTCCTCGGCGATCAATCGAATGCTGATGGCAGAGAGGGCCGCCGATTCTTCGTAGTACTTGATCTGCCCTTTCACCTGTTCAATCTGCTCACGAATAGAGACCAGTTGGTTGAAGACGTTCATCACGTCCTCTGTAGTCTTGGCTCCCTGCATGATCTCCATCAGTTGCTTTTCGGCGGCCTCCAGATTGCGCAGACGGGATTGCAAATCCACGTATTCACGGGTGACATCCTGCCCGTTGCGCGATTCTTCGCGCACTTCGACGACTTGTTCCTCAATGCGGCTCAGGGCTTCATCCAGGCGCGCCGCTGGAACGCGAACAGTGATGTTCCCCTCCGGAGCTTCCTGACCGGCGGGCGTTTTCACCTTGTACAGGCTGGAGGAGACAACATAGCCCCCCATCTCCGTCGCCAGGCGGCTGATCTCCGCCATTTTCTTTTCCACATCGCTCACCACCAGCGCCAGGTTGACATTCTGGATGACCAGACGATCCGCAGGGGCAACTGCTGCCCCCGCCCCAGGTTGCACAGCGTCTGTGACTCCTCCTGCAAATCGCGATTCAACCTGCGGCATCAGGAGCATTTCCCCTCCCCTCCCCCCCGACTTCATAGGAGGCATTTCTTTCGATGGAGAGGGAGTCGGAGTCGCTTTAACGGCACAGGCTCCCAGCAAGAGGCTCAGGAAAAGAGTGAAAATCAAGAGTTTTTTCATGTTCTCCTCCGTTTTCTGAAATGGGATACAGACTCATAGAGAAAACGATATACCTGGCAGGAAGTTCCCGATGTCGGATCGCGGACGGCAGACGGCGGGATGGACGCGGGGCAGGATTTCCAGCCTGTCAGAGGGTGAAACGTCAACGAATGGGGAGCGAATCAACGAATCCAGAGCGCGGACGGCAGACGGCGGACGGCTATAGCACAGGCTTCCAGCCTGTACCGACGGCCTGGGAAGGCCGTGCCACAAGTTTTTCTGGGGGACAGGATGTTGATCCTGGCAGGAGGAGGGGGCTGTCAACGAATGGGAAAGAAAGTGTTGAAAAGCGGGGAAGCAGGTGGATAAGCCCAGGGTGGAGGTATAGATGAGAATTTGGAGTTTCGCAATCGCTGATCGGGGATGCAGGCGAGAAACGGCTGTTTTTCGCTGCGCGGCTCGCTTTCTGGATTAAGTCGTGCAAGTCGGCGCGCGAAGAAGAAGGGGAGGCGCAAGGCAAATTTCTTAAGGTACATATACGAATAACCCGCCCTTTTGGGGCATTTTTTCCCATATATAGGGGCATAAAACTTTTCGTCTCGAAAAGAAAGCGGAACAAGTGTTCTGTTATTGGTGAGGGCTGTCAGGGAGGCCTCTCAATGCCGTTGACCTTAAGAAAAACGATTTTTTTAGGAAATTGCAGGCCTGGAGGGCAGCAGATAGAGCCTGGACGCGGGTAAAATCAAAGCACTCTGCAGGGCTTGTATCCCGGCAATCCTCACGAGGACAGCACGTACAGGTTATGTTCGATGTGTCCTCGCGTTTTTGTCTCTGACGATTTAAGCGCGGAATCTGGAGCGAAACTTTGAATGAGCACGCAGCGCAGGATGGATGCCTGAGAGAATCATTTTAGCATTGAAGTCATCCATGTTTTCACAAAAGGAGCACTTATGATGGGCATTGAGCAGGCATGGAAATCCGTACTGGCACAGTTGCAGATGGAGATGCCACGCGCTTCCTTTGAAACCTGGGTGCGCGAGACGTATCCTCTCGCGCTCCAGGATGGGGTGTTAACCATTGGCGCGCCCAATGCCTATGCACGCGACTGGCTGGAAGCGCGCCTGACAAGCACGGTCAATCGAATGCTGATCGGGATTCTGAACAAGCAGGTACGGGTGCGCTTTGTGGTTGCCCCGCGCGCCGCCCAGGATGTCGAGGCCGGGCCTGCAGAGGAGCCGGTGAGCGAAGAGACGAGCGCCTCGCCGGCGCCGGCGCTTCATCCGCGCTTGAACGCGCGCTATACGTTCGACACGTTTGTCGTGGGTTCGGGCAATCGGCTGGCACATGCAGCTTGTTTCGCGGTCGCCGAGCGCCCGGCCCGCGCCTATAATCCCCTCTTTCTCTACGGGGGAGTCGGATTGGGGAAAACCCATCTGTTACATGCGATTGGACACGTTTGCCATTCCAGAGGCCAGAAAGTGCTCTACGTGTCCTCGGAAGAGTTCACGAACGATTTGATCAATGCGATTCGTTCACAGAGCACGCAGAGTTTTCGTGAAAAATACCGCTCCGTGGATGTCCTTTTGATTGATGATATTCAATTCATCGCCGGGAAGGAGTCCACCCAGGAAGAGTTTTTCCATACGTTTAACGCGCTGCACAGTCAGGAGAAGCAAATCGTGATCTCCAGTGATCGCTCCCCCAAGGCCCTGGTCACGCTTGAGGAGCGTCTGCGCTCGCGTTTTGAGTGGGGGTTGATCGCCGACATTCAGCCTCCGGATTTCGAGACGCGGCTGGCGATCCTGCGCCACAAGGCAGATCAGATGGGTCGCTCGGTGCCTGCGGAGATTCTGGAACTGATCGCCCGACGCATCCAATCGAACATCCGGGAACTGGAAGGGGCGTTGAATCGGGTGCTGGCCTTTGCCGATCTGAGCGGCATGAGTCTGAACACCAGTCTGGTCGAAATTGCGCTGGCGGATATGCTCCCGGCGCGCAACAGCGTTGATTCGAAGCAGATTATTGAAGTGGTGGCGCGGGCGTTTAACATCAGCGCCGAAAAACTGCTCAGCCGTGATCGCTCCCGTGAAGTCGCATTACCCCGTCAGATTGCCATGTATTTGCTGCGCGAGGAGGCAAACGCTTCCCTGCCGCAGATCGGCGAGGCGCTGGGCGGGCGCGATCATACAACGGTGCTGTATGCCATCGAAAAAGTACGGGAGCTAATCGAACAGGATGACCGGCTGCGCCGTCAGGTGATCCAGATTCGCCAACAGCTCTACGGTCAGGCTGCGGTGGTCTAAGGGGGGAAGCGCGCCAGGGGGCGCCAACCGACACGGCAGGTCATTCCTGCTCCTGACGCATCAATCCCTATCTGGTATGGCGCTCGACCAGGCAGAGCTGTATGCCGGCATCATCTCGCAGATCAAAAAACCTTCCGAGTTGCGCTTCGGAAGGTTTTTGTGTCGAAGAGGCAGGGAGGATATATTACGGTGTGGTCGGCACGCGCTCTTTCCAGCGGTTGTAGATGGTGATCCTGGCCTGATCGCGCTGGGTTTGCAACCATTCATTGAAGACTTTGTCACGTTTCGTTTGCAGTTCATCGGCAGTGAGAGGGCGTACCTGACGCGCCAGGACCTGGATGATGTGGTAGCCATAGGTGGTTTTGATCGGCTGGCTGATCTCACCGATAGGGAGCGAAAAAGCGGCCTCTTCAAATTCTTTGACCATCACCCCCCTGCCAAACCAGTCTAAAAGACCACCCCGGTCCTTGGTGCCCGGATCGGTGGAAAATTCGGCGGCCAGTTTGCCAAAGTCTTCGCCTTTCAGCAGGCGTTCACGCACGTTTTGGGCCGTTGCCTCATCGGCAACCAGGATGTGGCGCGCCCAGACCTGCTCCTCTTCCGGTTTCAGGTCAGCGGTGAGGGCGGCAAGCAGTTTTTCGCGATACAGTTTGGCCTGAATGAAGGCGCGATAATCTTGCTCACTGATGCCCATGGTTTTGAAACGATCAATGGTCGTCTGATAATCAGCCTGATAGGCTTCCAGGGTATAGGGCGTAGGCGTAGGGGTTGGCGGCTCCGGAGTTGGCGTGAAGGTCGGCGTTTCTGGGGTCGGAGTTGCTGTCGGGGGAAGTGGAGTGGGAGTGGTGGGAGTTTCGGGTATGGTGGTGAGCGTTTCGGCAGGAGCAGCCGTCCCTTCAGGCGGTATGGTGGAGGTAACTTCTGTGGAGGGCGTGGCCTGTGGCGCAGCCGGGGTCGAGGTCGGGCTGGGGAGCGGGGTTGCGGTAGGTGTCAGGGTGATCAGCGCCAGCGTTTCCGGTGAGAGGGTCGGCGTCCAGAAGGGGGTTGCTGTCGGGCTGGGGGTCGGAGTACCATCAGGATAAAAGTTGAACTGCGCCCGAATTTCCTGCTCGATCTCTGCATCTGAAACAGTAATGCCCCGCCGTTGCGCTTCCTGGCGAATCAGTGCATCTTCGATAAGCTGATCCAGGACCTGTTTCCCCAGCTCCTGGGGGGAGTTGAGTAAATTCTGCCAGGGTTGAATTTGGGAGGTGACATCTACGCCAAAGAGCTGACCCAGTTGCTGGTATCGCTGGATGTTGTTTTGAAGGATCAGGCGTTGTATGCGCACTCTGGCCTGGAATTGACGGGTGGTGATCTTTTCTCCGTTCACAACGGCTACGGGCTGGTTATACTGGAGGTAAGTTTGCTCCAGGATGCCATAACCGAGGAGCAGGATCACCGCCACGATGATTCCCAAGGCGATTCCGGTCAGAAGACGGATATAGAAGCGTTCCCGTTGCAGGCGGGCGACGTGTTTTCGCGAAAGGGGAGCTTGTTTTTTGGGCATTCACACACTCCTCAGAGGATTGTTCAGGCACAAGGAAAGGGGCATGGCCATGCAAGCACCATGCCCCTTCGTCCGTGCAGCGATAGTTTAATAGCCTTCTTCCCAACCCTCAGCCGTGAAGGGAAGCAGGGCAAGATGACGGGCGCGCTTGATGGCATTCGCCAGGGCACGCTGATGTTTGGCGCAGACGCCGGTTTGACGACGAGGCCGAATTTTGCCCTCATCCGTGATGTAGCTCTTCAGCACGTCCACGTTTTTGTAGTCAATCCGCAGTTCTTTGTCTGCGCAGAAGGCGCAGTTTTTGGGACGGGCCGGATAGTATCTTCGTTCGGTGCTGAGTTCGGCTTCAGAGACAAGCACTTCTTCGCTCATAACATACTCCACTTAGAATGGGAATTCATCTTCTTCAGATGCTGAGATTTCTTCCTCAGGGGTGCTGGCTTCCTGGAAGTGATTGTTCTCAGCACGGCGATCATCCAGCATGATCATATCCTCTGCAATGATCTCCACGCTGACGCGGGACACTCCCTCTTTGTCTTCCCAGCGGCGGGTTTTCAAGCGACCTTCGATGTAGACCCGTCGCCCTTTGAGCAGGTGTTGCTTGCATAGCTCAGCCAGGTTACCCCAGGCAACGATGTTGAACCATTCGGTTTCGGTGTGACGTTCGCCGTCTGGCGTGTTCCAGGAACGGCTCACAGCGACCGGGAACGTGGTGACCGGGCGACCAGAAGGCGTGTAGCGCATTTCTGGATCGCGCCCCAGGTTACCGATGATCTGAATTTTGTTCAAACCGCGACTCATGACGACTCCACTTGAATCACAAAAATTATCCGTTCAAGGTGAGCAAGTGGCGCATCACAGCTTCCTGATAGCGCAGGTTGCGCTCCAGCTCAGCCGTGGCTGACGGCGCGAGTTTGAGGTTGAAGAGGACGTACTGGCCTTCGTTTTTCTTTCGGATGGGATACGCCAGCTTCCGCCGACCCCAAACGTCAACCTTCTCGATGCTGCCGCCGCGTTCGGCCACCCAGCCTTTGATCTTTTCGATCATGCCGTTCAGGGCGGTTTCGTCCAGATCAGGCTGGAAGACGCACATCAGTTCATATTGGCGCATGAAATGAGGACCTCCTTTCCATGGGATTGCTTTCAGTCCATACCGGGGGCACGTCTGAAAGCGGAAAGTACAGGCTCTAAGTTTACCATAAAAAGAGCATTTTGGCGCATTTTTGGGGATGGATGGCGCAAAATAGAGACGGCGCAAACGGCGCCAGGCCGCGACTATGTCGCTCCATGTCGTTTAATGGCTTCGACGATGCGCTCTGCCGCATGACCATCACCGAAAGGGTTGACAGCCTGGGCCATCGCCTGATAGGCAGCCGCATCATCCAGCAAACGTTCAGCCTCACGCACAATGGTATCCGTTTGCGTGCCCACCAGCTTCAAGACGCCCGCCTCTACCCCTTCGGGTCGCTCGGTGACATTGCGCAATACCAGAACAGGCACGCCAAAAGCCGGCGCCTCTTCCTGAATTCCACCGGAATCGGTCAAGATCAGGGTGGCGTGACGCATCAGGTGCACCAGGGGCAGGTATTCCAGCGGCGGCAGCAAGAGAATGTTCTCCAACCCCTCTAATTCACTTCGCACGACGTTTTGAACATTCGGGTTCAGGTGGACAGGGTAGATGAGGAAAAGGTCGCCACGACGTGCCAGTTGCGCCAGGGCGCGGCAGATGTTCTGCAAAGGCTCGCCAAAATTCTCGCGCCGATGAGCAGTGACCAGGATCAGGCGTTTCTTCTGCTCCTGAATGCGCTGGAGCAGCGCAGTCACTTCCGGCGGCGCAGGGCGGGCAGCGACGTAGTACAAGGCATCAATCACCGGGTTGCCGGTTACCAGGATGTGCGCTTCAGGCACTCCTTCACGCAGCAGGTTCTGGCGGGCTTTTTCGGTGGGCGCAAAATGCAGGTCAGCGATCGCGCCTGCGATACGGCGGTTGATCTCTTCCGGGAAAGGTTGCCACTTATCATACGTGCGCAGGCCGGCCTCCACATGGCCTACTCGCAGGCGATGGTAATAGGCGGCAAGAGCGGTAATCGCCACGGTCGTTGTATCTCCCTGAACGAGCACCCAGTGCGGTTGGAATTCTTGAAAGATCGGCGGGAGATGGATGAAGATGGAGGCAGCCAGTTCCGCCAGGCTCTGATCCTCGCGCATCAGGTTGAGATCGTAATCAGGATGGATCTGGAAGAGATCGAGGACTTGATCCAGCATTTGACGATGCTGCGCCGTAACGCAAACGCGCCCCTCGATCCCCGGCTCCGCAGCCAGACGGTGGATCACAGGCGCCATTTTGATCGCTTCTGGACGCGTGCCGAAGACCGAAAGCACACGCAGCTTGTTCATCCCTTTCCATCTCCGAGGCGAAAAAGAGAAAAGCCAGCAGCCTGCCAGTGCCCCCGATCCAGGGCGTTGACCGTGTCCACGATCAGGCGGGCCTTCGTCGTGCGCGCGATTTCCTGGGGTTGCAGGCGGACAAAGGGGGTATGTCGCACCAGGACGAGGATCAAATCAGCATCCTCCAGGGCTTCTTCCAGCGTTGGCACTGCATTCACGCCCTCAACTTGTGCTTGAGGCTTGAAGGGCTCAAAGGCTTTCACCTGTGCTCCCTCTGCCTGCAACCGATGGATGACCTCGATGGCCGGGCTTTCCCGTAGATCGTCCACATCTGCCTTATAGGCGAGCCCCAGGGCGGCAATGTGTCGCCCGTTTAACTCTCCGAGCACCTGGCGCACTTTCTGGATCACAAAACGCGGCTGTTCGTCGTTAACCTGGCGCGCGGTGTGGATCAATTGGGTCAGGTCTGGCGCTGCCTCCACCAGGAACCATGGGTCTACGCTGATACAGTGGCCGCCGACGCCTGGGCCGGGGCTGAGGATCTTCACCCGCGGGTGGCGATTGGCCAGCGCAATGGCCTCCCAAACATCCACTCCCAGCCGTTCTGCCAGGCGGGCAAACTCATTGGCGATGGCGATGTTCACATCGCGATAGGTGTTTTCCATGAGTTTAACCATTTCGGCAGTGGTGGCATCGGTAAGGACGATTTCGCCTTTGACAAAGGTGGCATACAGTTCGCGCCCGGCGCGGGCCGATTCCGGCGTGATGCCACCAATGACGCGCGCGTTTTCGATCAGCTCGCGCAAAATCTGCCCCGGCAACACTCGTTCGGGGGAGTAGGCCAGATAAAAATCAACTCCTGCCTTCAAACCGGAGCGCTCCAGGATAGGGGCTACCACTTTTTCGGTTGTGCCGGGGGGTGAAGTGGATTCCAGCACGACCAGATTGCCCTTGCGCAGGTAGGGAACGATGGCCTGAGCGGCTGCTTTCACCGCGCCCAGGTCCGCCATCTTATAGATACGGCCCTCGTATTCGCCCAGGCGATCCGCAAAGAAAGGCGTGGGAACGGCGATGATAAAAGCATCTGCCTCCGCCGGTAATTCTGAAACGCGCAGATGCCCCGATTTGAAGGCGGCCTCAACCAGGGTGCGCAATCCTGGCTCGTGCAGGTGTAATCCGCCGTTACGCAGCGTTTCCACCACGTAAGGGTTGACGTCCACCCCAATCACATCCAGACCATGCGTGGCAAAGGTGCTTGCTGTTGGCAGCCCAATGTAACCCAGGCCGAGCACACAAAGTGTTTTGAAATTCACGGGAACTCCTTGTCAGGGTACGATGAAGCGTAAAAGAGGAATCTTCTGGAGCAAATAGCTCACCAGAAAGGAAATACATCTTCCCACTGTCCCAGGTGAGCGAGCACAACCAGGAATGCGCCCATCACACGCATCCCGTCCACCCATAGCTCTCGTTCGACAGCCCCTGTGGGCTGGGGCGAAGTATCCACAGACCTCACAAGGCGCAATTATATCAGCGAGTGCCGAGGGAATGCTTTTTGCTTTGCATGGAGGAGAAAGCGAGATGGGATCACGCGCCTGCAGTAGATGGCGCAGGTTTTTGAGCCGGGTGTGGCCGGCCAGACTTTTCCCTCGTGTTTCTCCTATGGAGTGGGCGTGAAAGTGGGCGTATCGGTTGGGGTCGGTATGGGCGTATCTGTAGGCGTTGGCGTCCAGGTTGGGGTTGGCGTCCAGGTAGGCGTCGGGGTGGGGGTATTCGTGGGCGTTGGCGTCCAGGTTGGCGTCGGGGTGGGGGTAGGCGTGCCGGCGCGTACGATGTGCGGATGCAGCCATATCGCGCGATCCCCGTTCGGTGAACCATTGGCGAGAAGCATAAGCACAAATTTTACGTTTTTTCCGGCCAGAGCACTCAAATCTATGTCCAGACGCGTGTAATTTCCTTCGTTCACTTCATGCCATTCCCCTAAGGTCTGCAGACTCCCGCTCCCAATGCGGTAAGCCAGACGGAATTTGACGTTACAGGCCGTTGCCTGATAAGCGCAAAAGACCAGCGCCTTGAAGCGATCCCCACTCTGAATGTGGATGGCCGGAAATTCTCCCTGGATGATCCCGTTGGTAATGGACTGCGGCGCAACCAGCAACCCTGGCTCATCTTCTGTCCGTCCGTTTTCCATGCGCGGCGCAGAGAGATAGCGTACATACCCGGCCGCGCTCCCTTCCGTGCCAGGACAGGGGAGGGTTGCAGAAGCATTTTTCCAGGTGGCATCGCACATATTGGCTGTGAAATCGTACACGATGGAGGTAGGACCACTCACGCGAACCCAGGCCCAGAATGGTTTATCAGCTGCGCTCCCCAGGCCAAAGAGCTTCCCCTGCGCATTCCGCAGCATGAAGAAAGCGCGATAGCTCCCATCCTGGGAAGGCGCCTGCAGATTGACGGCAATATTGACCGTTTCCCCCGGCGCCACGTTCTGGGGCAGGTTCGTGGCGGCCGGCGCATTCAGGCGATCTCCTCCCACCCACACCGTGGCATAGGCGGTTGTCCAGGTGCAGGTACCCACGTTCTTGATCTTCCAGATTTTGGTAAAAGTTGCCCCACGGGAGAGAATCGGGCCGTTCGGCGGATCAGGGAAGTTGACATCCGCCACAAACTGCGCCGCATCGCAGGGCGTGAAGGGGGTCATCGTGGGCAGCGGAGAAAGAAGAATGGGCGGAGTGGCCACCGTGGCAGTGGGGACAAAGGTGTTGGTCGGTGTTGGAACCATGGGGGAAGGTGTGACCAGCCACGGAGTTGCCGAGGCGGTCAGCGCCAGCGAGGTAGACATCGCCTGAATGGTTTGGGCGGCAGCCGTGAACGCGGGGATCAACGTCGGATTGGACGGCGCCCCGATCAGGATCTCCCAGTTGCAGGCCAGAAGCAGGAAGAGTAACAGAGGGATGATCATCAGCCTCTTCATAGCAGACCTCCTTACTTATTTGACGACCAGGCATTCAAAACAGTTCCCACATTTTGGGTGAATGAGAATATTTCTGCGCTATCTCCTCTTCTGTGGTCTCTGCGGCGAGAAGATCACCTTTCTGAAGTGAAGTAAAATTTAATTTTTAACACTGAAAAGCAATCACATTTGATTGATTTCACGCTCATAATTTCTTTGTGTCTTAGAGCCTTCGTGGTAAAAAACACCCGTCTTGAAATCGAACTCATCCCCCCTTGCCTCCCTGGTGCTGCACTTTCTGCTGCAGCCACAGAGCCACCTCCTTCAGATACGGAAAACCCAGCACAAACGTCAGCGTTCCCCAAAGCAAACTCAACCAGCGCGCGGTGCTCACCGATAGCCCCCACAACGTCCGCACCTGCAGGCGTACCTCCTGAGCGGAAAGGGGCAAGCGCGTCTCTTCCCCGTCGGTGAGCAGGCGCAGGTGCAGCCATGCCACCCCCTGATATTCGCCAGCCTGAACCGCGCGCACGCTCCAGAAAAAGGTCAGCGGCTGGCCGGGGAAAAGCGGCTCGCTGATCTCCTGATCCGGGCGTACCTCCATACCGGCCAGGTCCAGCCGTGCCTCGGCGATCATCGTGGGACGTGTGGCAGTCGTGGCCCCCAACGCATCGGCAGGCAAAACCACATCCCCTGGGAGGGACGGCCCCTCTGGCGTGCTGCTACTTTCTTCGAGGGGCAGCAACGAAAGGCGCACCAGCCCGGCATCACCCAGGCGCAAATACTGAGGCGTTTCAAGCTGCACCCTCCAGCGTCCCAAAACGACCTGCGGCGTTTCCGTTGTCAACAGGCGCAGCGCATGTTCCTGCGAACGGCGCGGCGCCCCCGCACTCCCCCAGCCACCAAACAGCAATGTCAACCCCAGGGTGAGAAAAAAGAGCAGAAACCGTATTCTTCGTTTCGCAGATAGCATCACATTCTAAGGGTTTTTATAATAAAGCAATGAAATAAACCGCCAGGAGATATAAGATCGCCGTCAACGGGATCGCCATCCACAACAACCTCGCCAGAAGGCGATACGGCGGCCAGCGATAGAGATAAAGCCCTGCCAGCCAGGAAGTCATCCCCAGCGAAAAACTCTCCAGAGGTAGCAGAATCCATTGCGTGGATGGAACGGGAGGGTACGGAATCCCCTGCGGATCGAAGCCGAGCGAGATCGTCGCCCGTGCGGGGATCAGCAGCAAACTGCCGGATAGCAGCGCCAGGTTCAACAGGAAGCCACTGACCCACAGGAATCGCACGCCGGCGGATTGCCAGGCCTCCCCGATCACAAACGAGGGATAAATCGAACGGGGTGTAGCCGGGCTGAGCGTCCCCATCTCTATCAGGCGTGCAAACGTCTGAGCAAACCCCTGCAAATCCGCCGGCGAAATCACGAACACATGGCGGGAGGTGCCGAGCAGCAGCAGCCGGCGGGGATCGCGTTCAGCCGCCAGGAACTCCACCAGCCCCAGGTCGGGGTGGCGGCGCACCCCCAGTACCGAGCCGGGCAAAGCCCAGCGTGGCAGGCGCAGCGGCGGCGTGAGGTCTACCGCCGGGCGCAGCCATTCCACATCGGAGAGGGGAATCTCCTCCTGCCTCAACCCCCACCGAATGACCAGGCGATCCCGCTCCAGCAAATAAATGGCGCGATAGAGCGCATACAACCGGTAAAGAAGAAACGGCACGGGCAGAAAACTGCTGAAAGCCGCCAGCAGGGCGAGCACGTAGAACCCTCCGAACGGCAATCGGATCAACCAGAACAGGCTCAAAGCCACCATCCCCAGGCAGAGCGCCAACAACCCTGCATGGAGCAACATGCCCGGCTGGCGACGGGGAAAAAAAGCGGTATCCATGGCAAAATGAGATTGAAAGAAACTTCAGATGCCTGAGCAAACGGCTATGGATTTTTATTGTACCAGAATACCCGGCCGGGCCGCGCCTCGGCCGGGCTACGCCTGGCCCGCGTGTTTCCCCCCTGGCCTGGCTCCGTGACGCACTCCTTCAGGACCCGGGCGCCCGGCCCCGCCCCCAGGCACTGCAGCCCCATGGAGCTTATATGCCTTCCGCCGTTAACGGCTTCTCTTCCGCCAGGCCGGAAAGCCTGCCCTGCGGGGATACCGTCCTCCCGCCGTCTGCCGCGCCCATTCGTTTATTCGTTCCCCATTCGTTGACGGTTTGCCCTCCCTGACAGGCCGGAAAGCCTGTGCTACGGGTGACCACGGTCTATCGTCTACCGTCCATCGTCCGTTATAATTCGCAAAAACTTCCCGCTGGAGGTTCCCCATGCCCCGTTTCCCCCGACTACTCGCCCTGCTCCTGACCCTCAGCCTCTTGCTCACCGCCTGCC
>JAGHYK010000229.1 GCA_017743695.1 Chloroflexota bacterium | reverse complement strand
GCAGACGGCGGAATGGACGACGGACGGTTGATCGTGGACGGCGGAAAGACGATGGACGGTATGCTTTGATGGCAAGGCAGGCAGGCCCGGAAGCGGCGCCGGCGCGCATTGAAGCGCTTCAGGGGGCTGCAGCGCCGCAGGGGCGGCACGCGGCCCCAAGTCCCAGGGGAAGGCGATTTCGCAAATTCGCCAGGCATTTCCTTCGTTATGCCATGATGGCCATGCGCGGGGGGAGGATGCGCGGGTATAATAGCAGTAAACTTAAACCGCTGATCTGGAGTGTAGTATGAGTGAGGAAACATCCAAACCAAAGGATTTTATTCGCGAAGCGATCCTTGAGGACCTGCGAAGTGGCCGCTATACCTACGTTCGGACGCGCTTTCCCCCTGAGCCGAACGGTTATCTGCACATCGGCCACGCAAAGGCGATTTGCATTGATTTTGGAATTGCCGAGGAGTTCGGCGGCGAGTGCAATTTGCGCTTCGACGATACCAATCCGACCAAAGAGGATACGGAGTATGTGGAAGCGATCAAAGAGGACATCCGCTGGCTGGGGTATGATTGGGGTGAGCGGGAATATTATGCATCCGATTACTTTGAGCAGTTATATGAATGGGCGGTGGAGCTGATCAAAAAGGGGAAGGCTTATGTGGATGATCAGAGCCCTGAAGAATTGAGCCGTACCCGCGGTTCGTTGACGGAGCCGGGAATTGAGTCGCCCTATCGAAATCGCTCCGTCGAGGAAAACCTTGAGTTGTTTGAGCGGATGCGCAAAGGGGAATTTCCGGCCGGTTCTCGTGTGCTACGTGCCAAGATTGACATGTCCAGCGGCAATATTAACCTGCGTGATCCAGTGATGTACCGCATCATCCACGATCCTCCCCATCACCGCACGGGGAAAAAGTGGTGCATTTATCCGATGTACGATTGGGCGCATGGTCAGTGTGACTCGATTGAGGGAATTACGCACTCGCTTTGTTCGCTGGAGTATGAGGATCATCGGCCGCTGTATGAATGGTTTATTCGGGAATTGGGGATTTTTGCGCCTCGCCAGATCGAATTTGCGCGCCTGAACCTTTCGTACACTGTTCTGAGCAAGCGAAAGCTCCTGCGATTGGTGAAAGAGGGATATGTGCGCGGCTGGGACGATCCGCGCATGCCTACTTTGCGCGGTCTGCGCCGCCGAGGGTACACGCCACAGGCGATTCGCACATTCATTGACCGCATCGGCGTTTCCAAGACGAACAGTGTGGTGGATATTGGGTTGCTCGAGGCCTGTGTGCGGGAAGATTTGAACAGGCACGCTCTCCGACGCATGGCGGTTTTGCGCCCGTTGAAGCTGGTGATTGATAATTATCCTGACGGACAGGTGGAGTACGTGGAAGCGCTCAACAATCCGGAAGACCCCTCCGCTGGTACGCGACCGATGCCTTTCTCAAAAGTGCTCTATATTGAGCAGGATGATTTTCGTGAGACGCCGCCCCCGAAGTATTACCGGCTGTATCCCGGCAATGAGGTGCGCCTGCGCTACGCGTATATCGTCAAGTGTACGCATGTGGTAAAGGATGAACAGGGACAGGTGGTAGAGGTTCATTGTACCTACGATCCCTCCACGCGCAGCGGTGAGGGGGCAGCGCGGAAGGTAAAGGCGACCATCCACTGGGTTTCGGCGGCGCAAGCCGTTCCGGTAGAGGTGCGCCTCTATGATCGCCTGTTCTTAAAACCGAATCCAGATGATGTCGAGGAGGGCGAGGATTTCACGAAGTACATCAATCCGGCCTCGCTGGAAGTGCTCTATCCCTGCTATGCAGAGCCTGCCCTGGCTACCAGTCAGGTTGGAGAGAAGTTCCAGTTTGAGCGACTGGGGTACTTTTGCGTGGACCCTGATAGCACTGCGGAGCGGCTGGTGTTCAATCGCACGGTGACGCTGAAGGACGAATGGGCCAAAATCGCCTCGAAGATGGAGGCCAGCGCGTAGTGTATCCCTGACGATAGACGCCGTAGATCGCTGGAACGCGAGCCGTCCAGGGATGGCAAGCGGATATTGGTGATTCTGGATTGGCTGGGTGAGGCCTGGCAAATAAAATTCCGGCGCGAAGATGCTTTCGCGCCGGTTGTTTTTGGCAGTGATCTCTGTTCAGGCTATCGCGTGCCTGCCGGGGGTACGAAGATCAGTTTCCAGGCGCCATCCCCAAGGGACTGGATGCCAGAAGCTGGCGTAATGACATGGAACCAGGTGTGACCGGGCGCCAGGGGGAACGGCGTCCCATCTGCATATCGCAGGCGCAAGGGCCGCGTCATGCCTGTTTGACGTTCATAGTCCTCTCCGATCATGCTCCAGCGCAGGTTTTGATAGATTCTCCCGTTGCGCATTACGATAGCCCTGCCGGCGCTTCCCGGCCCCATGTTGAGATCAATGATGGTGGAGGTGCGGGGCACATGCTCGACGAACAGGATGACGATGTTTTCAAAGAGCACCGGCCGCCCGGTCAGGCGATCCAGGGCCGGAATGAACTGCCCGACTTTTTGCGGATCCCCGTAATCGTGGTAGCGCCAGTAGGCCTGCGCGGCTTCGTCATAGACCCAGCGGGCCTGATTTAACCACGAGTAGAACACATGAAGTTGTCTTGCTTCCTCTCCCCCCGCGGGCGCCTGGCGGGTAAACAGGTTGCCGGAGTAGTTGACAGGTCGGTTCGGATTGCGGTTGGCTTCTGCCAGGGCTTTCATCTCCGAGACCGAAATTCCAGCCTGGTTGACGTTTCCTTTGGTGTACACTGTGCGGCATATGTTGACCTGCACCTCTTTTGACTTACCCGATGCAACCAGACAGCTATTCGAGAAGGCCTGAAGGATCGGCACATAGGCCTCGCGTGCGGAACGTACGCCGCTCAGACCGCTATCGGCATGGGTCTCAAAGCTCAGCAGGGTCGCTGTGCCTGCCTCGAGAGAACCGGAGGAGAGGCCTGCGCCATTCGAGGCTGTTGCTGGCGAGGTGTTCAGGATCAGGCCGGCATCCCAATCCAGGTTGGTGTTCTCAAAAACAATCGGGCCTATGGTGCCGGAAGCATCGGCGTCGCTATCCATGTCCTCGGCGAAGCGATGGGGAACAGTAAACTGTGCCCCTTGCGGCGGGTGGACGCGCAGCAGGTACGTTCCCGGCGCTGTGGCGAAGGCGTAATAGCCGTTTCCATCGGTTACTGTGCTGGCGAGTACCGTGCCTTCGGGGGATAAAAGGTCCACGGTGATCCCTCCCAGGCCTGGCTCAGAGGGTTGTTGGACTCCATCGCCGTTCTCATCCCACCAGATGCGATTTCCCAATAGCGAAATGCCAGGGGCCTGGTTCGCAGAGAAGGGTTCCTGACGAGCCGGGCTGGAAAGATTCGGGATGGCACGTGGGAATTCTCCATAGAAGACGGCCAGGAAGCGGGTCATTCCCTCGGTGATGTAAATCTCATAGACCTGAGATGCAAAGGACAACCCCGTCTGAGGGCGCACACTGGGCGGAAAGTGCGAAAGTGAGATCAACAGGGCCGGCAGGCTCAAATTCTGCGGATCGGAGACTGCCAGGCCAGTTAGCGGGTTGTATCCCTGCGGGAAGTTCTCCAACGCAGGCCCTAGGGATTGGGGCAGCAGGGAGGGCAGTGGCGTTGGGGTGAGGGTGGGGC
>JAGHYK010000036.1 GCA_017743695.1 Chloroflexota bacterium | reverse complement strand
CCAGGGCTGGGACATCGCCTGGGATGCTCAAAATACCCGCTACCTCATCCGCCAGGCCGCCTTCGATGAAGCCAGTCAGACCTTCACCTCCCAACTCACCCACGAAATAGGCTACATAGACCTCGAAGGCAACCTCCACTTCACCGCCACCCAATACTCCGCCAGCGAAAACCCCGATGGCACCTGGAAAGACACCTCCACCACCCAGGACATCGTCATTGACCTGAAAAACCTTCCCAAAAATCCCGACCTCATCATCAAGCAACAACTGGACGAAAACGGCAACCCCATCTCCTTTCAGGAACAACTCAAAACCCCTGGCTTCCACCTTCTGGAAACCAAAAACCCCGCCTTTGAAAAAACCGGCATCCTTACCCTCACCTATCTTGATGAAAACGGCATCCCAAAAACCGTCACCTTCAACCGCAGTCTGGAACACGCTATCCCCATCACCCTTTCCTCCTTCTCCGAAACCGACGAGACTTTCCAGGGCGCTCCCACCTTCCTCCCCTGGGAAGCCATCCACTCCGACGCCCCTCTTCATGTCCAACTGGCTATCATCAATGGCTATGACCGCCCCTTCGATGAAAAAGTCCGCTCCACTTTTGAAGGCTGGAAACTTCGCTTTGAAGCCTATCCTGATTTGAGAGCATCCGATTCCGCCCCCCTTCCCGCCGTTGTCTTTTTGACTTATGCGCCTTTATACCTGAATAACAAACCGGCTTACACTTACGACCAATCACCCATGCGCTATGCTGTAGACGAAAATGGCAACTTTCCACTTTTTTATACAATTGCTCCAATTCCAGAAGAAAACCCAGAAAATCCTTCAGAAAAAATCATAAAATACAAACGCCTTGTCTACACCCTCAAGCAACTCTACAATCCCAAAAACATTGCCGACAAAAATCGCCCCGCCGACGAAACGCTGATCATCCCCGCCACCTTTGGCGCACTTACCGATGAGCAAATCCAAAAGCTACCCGCCCTTTTCAACCACGGTCTTCCCACCAACCCTGATGCTCCTGATAAAGGACTGATTGCTCCCATGCGCACCAGTGAATTCCCTACCGTTATCCTTGCTGCTCAAGGGGACATTTTCAAATTGATTGCGGCTGACCCTCAAAATGCCTTCCTGATTTCAGCAGCCCAGGAAAGAGCAACGGGCCATCAAAATCTTCTTTTAGGATACCTTGCGGTGATGGGGAAAAATTTCTCCATCGCCTCCCTCGACTCCCTGCTGGGGATGGAAGGGAATGATGTGATGGATGGAAGCCTTTATCCACCTGAAACTGCTTATTTTCCCTCTAATATTGATTACTGGATGAAACAGCTTTCTTCTAAGCAAACTGTGCAAGAAATACAACCATTTAGCGAAAATCTTTCTTATCTTCTTCAAACAGTTGTTTTAGTGATAAGCCCCTAAAAAACTCAATCCGCCAGCTGGCAGATAAAACTGAAACCAAAAACTCAAAACCAAATTGAAATTGCCAAAAATTCTTGCTATTCTTATGGTATGGGCAAAAAGCTAAAGATTTTTGCATTTTTGGCTGTCTTTTTTGCATTTTTCCTGTTTCCAACCCCGGTAAAAAGTGAGTGCTATGTCGATGCCTATGGCAACTGTACTGGAACCTGTGATTGTTCCAAGTTTCCCTCGTTTAAATGCGGTACTTGTGAATGTGCCTTTGATGAATACGATATTTGCCAGGCCTGGTATACCTGCCATTCTTGTGTAACCAACACCCCTCCCCCTCAACCAACCAATCCCCCACCAACTTCCGGCGCCTCACCCACGCCCCGTCCTGGTGGGATGGAATGCTCTACCACCGACCAATGCTACCGCGCCTACTGCGCCCCCAACAACACCCCAACTCCTGCCTGCTCCTCCGTCTGCATCAACGGCCACTGCCACACCACCCACCCAGGCATCAACCCTACCAGTCACAAGTTAAGCATTTCTGACTGATGTCAAGGAGCAATTTTGATGCAATGAATCCTGCAGATTGTAGTTTATCGGTAATTTCGTGGCTCAAAAATCGCACTTTACTTGAGAATCCGACCAGCCAACCAGTCTCTGCTCATGCAGTTTGGTATTTCTGACCAGCAAATCCTTCAAAAATGCCCTTGGCACGACTCAAAAAACCTTAACTTGTGACCGATGAGCTTATGCAGGTATTTGCGTCGTTCGTTTATGTTCATAGGATCGGTTTCTGCCATGGTTACCTCGGTAACATTTTCTTTTGATAGAACGATGTCCCTTCGGTAACATTTTAGCGATAGAACGCGTTTTCCTTGATACAAATCTCAGTGCATGATATAATCCGTCCCCGCGTTTGGGAATTTTACCTTGAGCATTCATCTGGACGAAAGGAAGCGAAGGAACCATGAACGATCTGCTGAAAGCGATAGAAATGCCCCCGAATCCGAACATCCCGGAATTGCGCCCCGGTGATACGGTGAACGTTTTCCTGCGCATTATGGAAGGTGGACGAGAGCGAATTCAGGAGTTTCGCGGTACGGTGATCCGCCTGCGTGAAGGAGGAAATGAGGCTTCCTTCACCGTGCGGCGCATTGCCAGCAATGGCATTGGTGTTGAGCGCACTTTCCTGATGCGTTCGCCTCGCATTGAAAAGGTGGTGGTCGAACGTCGCGCCAGAGTGCGGCGGGCTAAGCTCTATTTCTTGCGTGAACGCACCGGAAAAGCGGCCAGGCTGAAGGAAAAATTCGAGTAGGCATCGCCTCGCGCGGATACTGCGCGCATGTCTCAGCCGTTTATCGGCATCACCACGCGTCAAACGCAGACCCCAGAGGGACTCCAGGCATTCTCCTTGCTTCGCGCCTATGTGGATGCTATCTTAGAAGCGGGGGGAGTGCCTGTTCTTATCCCTGCCTCCTTGCCGGTCTCGTATGTCCCAACCCTCCTGGAGCGATTGGATGGCCTCATCCTTTCAGGCGGCGGAGATATTCACCCGCAATTCTTCCCAGGAGAACCCCATCCTTCGATTGAGGGGGTGGATGTGGAACGGGATGCACTGGAATTGACGCTTGCTCGCCGTGCCGTGGAAAGCCAGAAACCACTCCTGGGCATTTGCCGCGGTTGTCAGGTCTTAAACGTGGCGCTGGGGGGGACGCTGTATACCCATATCCCGGATCAACGGGAAGGCTCGGTGAATCATTCCCGCCCCGGTACCGAACGTCGTGCGCTGGCCCACGCTGTTCGCCTGCAGCCGCAGAGCCTGCTGGCAGAAATCCTGGGGCAGGAGATGCTCCAGGTGAACAGTTTACACCATCAAGGGATAGCCAGCGTCGGAAATGGATTGCGCCCCAATGCCTGGGCGGAGGATGGCCTGATTGAAGGTATCGAGCTTCCCCATGCCCCCTTCGTGATCGGGGTACAATGGCATCCGGAATGGCTGACCGATCAGGAGGCGATGCGCCGCCTTTTTGCGCGTCTGGTTCGAGAAGCTTCAAAGGGATGAACCTCTCTGCAGATGCTTCGATTGGCGTTTTTGATTCGGGCGTAGGGGGGCTTTCGGTACTGCGGGCCATCCGCCGTGAATTGCCCGCCGAGCATATTCTGTATGTGGCCGATCAGGCCCACGTGCCCTATGGGCCGCGTCCCCTGGAGGAAGTGCGCGCATTCGCGGAAGGGATCACGCGTTTCTTACTCGCTCGCGGCGCCAAGCTGATCGTGGTGGCCTGTAACACGGCCTCGGCGGCAGCGCTCCACGCCTTGCGCCAGGAGTTCCCGCACGTGCCGTTTGTGGGGATGGAGCCAGCCGTCAAGCCGGCGGCAGAACAGACCCGCAGCGGCGTGGTGGGGGTGCTGGCAACGCCTGCGACCTTTCAAGGGGCGCTCTATGCCTCGGTGGTGGAACGTTTTGCAGAAGGGGTAAAATTGCTACCACATACCTGTCCCGGCCTGGTGAGCCAGATCGAGCAGGGCAATTTGAACGGGCATGAGACGCGCTCGATCCTGGAAGCCGCGTTATTGCCTATGCTGGAAGAGGGCGCAGATACCATTGTGCTCGGATGCACGCATTATCCATTTGTCATGCCCCTGATCCAGGAGATCGTCGGGCCTTCGGTGCGCGTGATTGATCCTTCCCCCGCCATTGCCCGACAGACCCGCCGGCTGTTGGAAATGCGAGGCCTCTTGCGCTCAGCGCAGGCGCCCGCCTCTTTGAACTTTTTTACCACCGGCCCGCTGCAACCTTTTGCCATGCTCCTGCCGCGATTGCTGGGCGAAACAGGCCCTGTGGTTCCCCTGGATTGGAAGGATGGCGAACTGGTGGAGCGGGCACAGATGAAATCTCACAAGGAGAAACCATATGCCTCGTGAAGTGAAACTTGGAAATCGTTGGGTGGGGGATGGACATCCCACCTATATTGTGGCTGAAATTGGGATCAATCACAATGGCGACATCGAAATTGCCAAAGCGATGATTGACGCCGCGGTCCATGCTGGCGTAGACGCGGTCAAGTTCCAGAAGCGCACGCCAGAAATCTGCACCCCGCCGGAACAGCAAAAGCAGATGCGCGAAACGCCCTGGGGATACATCACCTATCTCGAATACCGCTACAAGGTCGAGTTTGGGCTGGAGGAATATCGAGAGATTGATCGCTACTGTAAAGAAAAGGGCATTCCCTGGTTCGCCTCGGTCTGGGATGAGCCTTCGGTGGATTTTATGGAGCAATTTGAGACGCCTGCCTATAAAATCCCCTCGGCGGCGCTGACCGATCACAATCTCCTCCGCTACGTGCGCCGCACGGGACGGCCAATCATTCTGTCTACCGGTATGTCCACGATGGATCAAATTCGCCGGGCGGTGGATGTGCTCGGCACAGAAAACCTGATCCTCACGCACTGCACCAGCACCTATCCCTGTGAACCCGAAGAACTCAACCTGCGCATGATCCAGACGCTACGCAACGAGTTCCCGGAGGTACCCATTGGGTATTCCGGCCACGAGGTGGGATTGGTGACCTCTGTGGTGGCGGTCGCCCTGGGGGCCTGTCTGGTGGAGCGTCACCTGACCCTGGATCGGGCGATGTGGGGGAGCGATCAGGCCGCCTCGGTGGAGCCGGGTGGTTTTGAGCGCCTGGTGAAATACATTCGCGTCACCGAGGTTGCGCTGGGGGATGGCATCAAGCGGGTGTACGAATCCGAAAAGCCCTCCTTGCGGAAATTGCGCCGGGTGAACGATGAATAAAGGCTATCACGCGGTGCGGCGTTCCCTGCGTCCGCTGGTGAAATCGCTACAGGCGATCCTGCGCTGGAGACGCTTGAAGTTCGATGAAGCGCCGCCGATCTTTGGCAATGCCAAGCCGAAGAGCGGCTCCCATCTGCTTTACCAGATTCTGAGCGGCTACACCCGCATCATGCCTTATCGCTACGTAGAGGCAGAGCCGATCCGCACCATTACAGCCGAGGGGCGCCGCCGCACCGCCGCAGAAATCCTCGCCGATCTCAAACGTCTGCCTCGCGGCGTGATTGGCTGGGGATACCTGGAAGCAAGCCCAGAGAATATTGCCTTCCTGGTGCGGCCGGGACGGGTGAATTACTTTCTCTACCGTGATCCGCGCGATATGCTCGTTTCCCATGTCTTCTTCGCGACCGAAATGCATCCCGGCCACGGAATGCACGCCTATTACAATGCGCTGCCGGATTTCAATGCCCGCTTGAAGGTGGCGATCACGGGGATTGATCAGGATGGGCTGCGGATGGTCAGCGTGCGCCAGCGCTATGAGGATGTCTTCCGCTGGTTGGAGACGCCCGGCGTGATGTGCATCCGCTTCGAGGACCTGGTCGAACGGCGCGCGGCTACCTTACAGGCGATGCTGGATGAGGTCGAGAAAAGCGGCTATCGCATTCCCACACCTCGGGAGGAGGCGCTTCGTCTGCTCATGGCGGCGATTCAGCCGCAGCGCAGCGCCACCTTCCGCTCCGGCAAAAGCGGCACCTGGCGCCAGTATTTCACCGAAGAACATAAGCGCCTCTTCAAAGAAGTAGCTGGCGACCTGCTGATCCGCCTCGGATATGAAACCGATAACGATTGGTGAGCGCCTATGCAACTCTGGAAGAGGGTACGGCTGGCCTGGCACGTGTTGTTCCATGGGGAACCTGTCTCGCGGGGGGAGCATGAAATTCCCCCCATCACTCCGGAAGAAGTGGAAGAAGTGCGCCGTTTCTTCCGCAGGCCCAAATTTTTTATTTTTGGCCATGCCCGATCCGGTACCACGCTGCTGGCCAGGCTGATCCGTCTGCATCCCGAAGTGCATTGTAACTGGCAGGCGCATTTTTTCACCCGTCCTCCTTTCCTGAAATCGCTGGTAGATGCGCCTGAGATTCAGGAATGGCTGACGCGTCGCTCCAACCGCTGGAATCAGGGGCGCAATCTCTCCCCGCTTATCTTGCGGGCGGCGGCGGATATGATCCTGGAGCGCGAAGCGGAGCGCCTGGGCAAGCGCATCGTGGGGGATAAAAGCCCCTCCAGCCTGATCCACGGCCAGGCGGTGCGCGATTTGTATGCGGTATATCCGGATGCGTTTTTGATTTACATCGTCCGAGATGGACGGGATGTGGCCATCTCCGAGCGCTTTCGCAATTTCGTGGAAGATTCAAAATATCTGACCCCCGAAGATCGCCAGATTCTGGACGCACTCCGCCAGGACCCGCAGCCGTTCGCGCGTGGGGAGCGTTCGATCTTCACCGAGGCCTTCCTGCAACGACTGGCGAAAAGCTGGATGGAGAATGTGCGCGAGACGACGGCGGAGGGGGAGCGACTTTTTGGGGAACGCTTTTTAACCCTGCGCTATGAGGACCTGCTGGCTGCGCCCTTTCAGGAAATCAGCCGCCTGTGGCGCGCGCTGGGTGTTGAGGTGCAGCCGGAACTGGAACAGGCCGTGCAACAGGAAATGGCCTCCAATCCCGATGAAGAATGGCAATCGCAGCGGAAAGCGGAAATCGCCTCCTTCCTGCCCAAAGGTCAATCGGGGAACTGGCGCAGGCTCTTCACCGAGCGGGATCGTGCTGTGTTTGAATCTATCGCCGGCGAGATGCTCCACCAGTGGGGATACTCGTAAGCCTTTTCTCAATTTACCACGAAGGCTCGAAGACACGAAGAAACCGAAAGTCAGATTTACCACAAAGACACGAAGGCACGAAGAGAAAGAGAACTTGGTGTCTTTGTGACCTGGTGGTTTATATTTCTTACCACAAAGACACGAAGGCACGAAGAAAAAGAGGGAATGTATCTTTCGTTCAGGAAATCCCGAAAATAATTGGGCAAAAAGATCCACGGTGTTACCAGTGACGCAAGAATGACTTTCTGGATGGTATAATTTCCTTATCTCCTGATATGGAGGATGTATGAAAGACACTTCCTCAATTCCTGCCGATCTCGCTTCTCTGCTGGCCGACCTGCCGCCCGAAAGCCTGAGAGTTTTAGAGGAATTTGCGCGCTTCCTGCACGAACAGGCCCGACAGGGTCGGGTGATTCAACCTGTCCAGGAAGAGAAAACGGTGCCTTATCTGTATCCAACGGTCGCAATGCCTGCTTCTACGCTGGATGACTGGTTGAATCTTGTTCCTGAAGGGTATGAGGGCGACGCGCTGATGGATACCGAAGCCCTCTATGAGGAGGCCTGAGCGATGAAGGTGGCTGTTGACGCCTCGGTACTGGTGGGGTTGATCAACCCGCGCGATCATCGCCGTCTTCAGGCGATGGAATTGCATGATGCCCTGATAGCAGCAGAAGCCGAACTGGTATATTTCGATTGCGCGATTGCCGAGGCCATCAGTACCGTTGCCCGGCGATTGGAAGAGAAAAATCGCCGCGCCGAGGTAGAAGCGGCGCTCGACGATTTAAACGCCCGAATACCTGCCGATGCCGTGACGTGGATTCTGCCGGATGCTCCCCGCCTGTTCCGCGAGGTACTGAGGATCATCCGCTCTTCTTCCGGCGCGTTGAACTTCAACGATGCTCTGATTGCGCTGGCCTGCCGCGAGCGGGGAATCGAGGCCATCGCCAGTTTCGATGAGGATTTCGATCAGGTGGACTGGCTGCGCCGTCTTGCCAGGGCAGAAGACTTGAAGGGGTAAATTCGTCCCTGGATTTCAAGCGCCCTCATCGGCGGAGTCAAATTTACCACGGAGACTCAAAGACACAAAGAAAACCGGAAGCCAGATTTACCACGAAGACTCAAAGACACGGAGAAAACCGCAAGCCAGATTACCACAAAGACTCGAAGACACAAAGAAAAAAGGAAACTAAAACTTTGTGTCCTGGTGTCTTTGTGGTTCATTTTTCACCACGAAGAAATTTGGGGCGCGTCTACTCTTCACCTGCCTCATCGCCTTCCTCTTCTCCCTCTTCGCTTTCGATCAGGACTTCTCGCTCACGACCCGGACCTTCGGGTGGGCCGACGATGCCGCGCGCTTCCAGTTCGTCGAGGAGGCGGGCGGCGCGCGGGTAGCCGATGCGCAGGCGACGCTGCAGCAGGGAGGCAGAAGCACGACGGGTTTGACGCAGGACACGAATGGCCTCTTCGATCAGGGCGTCTTCCTGTTCGTCTTCCTCCGCCAGCAATCGCTCCCAGGGGGCACTTCCCTCGACAGGCGGAGAGACCTTTTGCCAGTAATTCAGCAGGCGATCAATCTCGGCATCGCCGACAAAGACACCCTGCGCACGGATGGGGGCGCCTGCTTCGGGATGCAGGAAGAGCATATCGCCACGGCCCAGGAGGGTCTCGGCGCCCGGCATATCCAGGATGACACGGCTATCCACGCCGGAGGCCACGGCAAAGGCGATGCGCGCCGGGAAGTTGGCCTTGATCAGGCCGGTGATGACCTCGGTGCTGGGACGCTGGGTTGCAACGACCAGATGAATGCCGGTAGCACGCGCCATCTGGGCCAGGCGAACGAGGTTCTGTTCGGTCTGTTCGGGGGCAGCCATGATCAGGTCAGCCAGTTCGTCAATCAGGATCACGAGGCGCGGCAGAGGGGGCTGTTTTTGACGGAGGAGTCGCTGATTGTAGCTTTGCAGGTCGCGAGCGCGAGCCATTTCCAGCAGGCGATAGCGGTTTTCCATTTCGCTCACCGCCCAACGGAGCGCGGCCAGGATGCGTTCAATCTGCGTTTCCACTTTGCCGTACAGGTGTGGTAAGCCGTTGAAGCGGATCAGCTCGACCATTTTGGAATCAATCATCACCAGGCGCAGTTCCTGCGGGGAGTTGTTCATCGCCAGGCAGGTGGCAATGGCCGTCAGGCAGACGGATTTGCCGGAGCCGGTCGTTCCGGCGATGAGCAGGTGGGGCAGGCGCGCCAGGTCGGCGAGCAGCGGCTGGCCGGAGACATCGCGCCCGAGGGCCAGGGTGAGGGGGCTGCGTTGTTTGCGGAACTCTTCACTTTCCAGGATGGAGCGCAGGCGGACGATGCTGTTGCGCCCATTGGGCACTTCGATCCCCACATAGGGTTTGCCGGGCACCGGGGCCTCAATCCGCAGGCGTTCGGCGGCTAAGGCCAGCGCCAGATCGCGCTGCAGGGCGGCGATCTGAGCGACGCGCACCTTCAACTGTTGTTCGTCTTCCCCATTGCCTTTGCGGATGAAGCCCGGTTCCACGGCATACTGGGTGATGGTGGGGCCAATGCGGAAGCCCACCACGCGCGCCGGGATGCCGAATTCGGCGAGGGTTTTTTCGATCAGGCCGGCTGTCTGGTTGATGGTACGCTCATCCGGGCGATAGAGGGTATCCGGCTGGAGCAGGTCCAGCGGCGGCAGATCGGCGCGGCGGGCGATGGGTTCGGCTGGCTTTTCTTCCTTTTGTGGGGGAAGGCGGAAGGATTTGCGGAATTCAGGAGGCAGGGGAGGACTGGCGGTTTTTTGCTTCGGGGGTGCAGAAGCCACAGGCTCCGGCGCGGCGGCCGGGGGCGTAGATGGGACCGCGGAGGGGAGATCCGCCCATTGACGCAGCCGACGCTCCAGGGAAGGCCCCAGGCCCAGGGCGATCACCACTGTCCCCATCCATGCAAAAAAGAGAAGGATTCCTGCCAGCCAGGCGGGGAGGAGGTGGGTCGAGAGGATGGCCAGTCCCCATCCCAATCGGCCTCCATCCAGCCCCAGTTCCGCACGGGCGATGGAGAGTCCGCCCAGGAAGGCGAGAAGGGGTAAGGTGAGCAGGAGTAACAGCTCGGCGGCGATCAGCCTGCCCCAGGAGAAGGCGCGCTTTGGTCGGACGAAGTGCGCGGCCGTTAGCAGGAGTTGCAGGATAAGCAGGTAGCTTCCCCAGCCAAACCAGCCCCGCAGTAGCTCGCGCAGGAAGTTCGTGAGGATGCCCTGACTCCAGCCGCGCACGGCGAACAGGCTGAGCATGGCCAGGGTGAAAAAGAAGAGCGCCATCAGGTCGTCGGCGAAACGCGCCAGGCGCCGCAGACCCTGAAGCAGGAGGCTTTCCCAGGAGGTGGGAGAGGGCGAGGCGTTCATGCCGAGGGGGCCTCGGATGGCACAGGCAGCAGGCTCAATCCCATGCGCTGATGCTCTGGTTCGACATGGATGACGCGCACCTGGACGGATTGGCCTTCCTGGAGCAGATCGCGAACGGTTTGCCCTTCGAGCAGGGGCATTTGGGAGATGTGGATCAACCCTTCCAGGCCGTTTTCCAGGCGGGCAAAGGCGCCGTAGGAATGGATGGTGGTGATGGTGGCCGGGAAGGTGCGATGAAGCACCTTTTCAGGGGTGAATTCTTCCCAGGGGTTAGGCAGCAGGCGTTTGAGGCTCAGCGCGATGCGGCAGCGTTCTGCGGAAACATCCATGACCAGTAGTTCAAGCTCCTGCCCGTAGGTGACGTGATGGGAGGGATGGAGAACGCGTCCCCAGGAGAGTTCAGAGATGTGAACCAGGCCTTCGATACCGCCGAGGTCCACAAAAACGCCGAAGTCGGTGATGTTGGTGACCCGTCCGCGTACCCGCTGCCCCGCTCGCAGGTTCTGGAAGATTCGCAAGCGTTGACCGGGAGCGGCTTCGGCGGCGCGCTCGGAGAAGATGAGGCGCTCTTCTTCCGGGTTGCATTCGATGAGTTTGACTTTCAAGGTGCGCCCCAGGTAGGATTTCAGCTGGCGCTCTCGCTCTTCCTCGCTCATCTGAGGCTTGATCGCGCACAGGTGAGAAAAGGGGATGAATCCGGCGAATTCCTGTCCCTCCACGAGAAGCCCGCCGCGATTGCAGGAGGTGACGGTCACTTCGAGGATTTCGTCGTGGAGGTACATGCGCCGCAGCCGCTCCAGCCGCGGTTCGACTTTGGGCTGGGGCGGATTCTTTTTGGGCTGGAAAAATTGCGCTTCCTCGGCCAGGACAGATTCCCACCACTTTTCATCCTGCCAGGGATAGAAGATGCTGGGTCGGGATCGGGTTGGAGTCACCATTAAAAGCCTCCTGTTTGAGAAATGGTTTTCATTTGCTTATGCTCGTGTCTTTGTGGTTCGATTTTGCCGTTTGGAGCTACGAGGCGCATCAGCCTGAACCAGACTCCTCCTGGATTTCACCGATCTCTTCTCTGGCCAGGGTTTCAAGCTCCATTTTCAAGATGGCACGGGCGACGGCAGCAATGGCCAGGCGTTGTTTGCGGTAGAGATCGGCTTCTGAAAGTGCCAGCCGCGCTGCGACTTCGCGCACTTTTCGGCCTTCGATGAATTTCATTTCCAGAATGTTATAGAGCAACCATTCGGTGGTGAAGCGCCTTTCGCCGGGGGGACGCGTGGTTTCGATGGCGCGGCGCAGCAGGGTACGCAAGGCGTTCGTGGCGTTGCCCTCATGTTCGGGGAGGACCTGCTGGACAGCACGCAAATGCAGAAGGGGATTGTTTTGCAATTTGGGGCCGCCCCAGTAGTGGTCGAGGGCCTCTTTGACCCACTGGATCAGATCGGCCTCCGGGGGAAGCGCGGGGGAAAGTACAGACTGGGCGCTTTCGTAGCGCGCCGCAGCGCGCAGTCGCTGCAGGATGTCCATTTGCGGCTGCAGGCGGGAGAGCACGCGCCACAGGCGTTCCTGGATCAGGCGATCCTCGATGGCGAGGGCAGCGCGTTCGGCGAGGAGTTGAAGCGACTCCCACTGCTCCTGCTCCAGGGTTCGCTCAGGGGAGTGAGCAATCCCCAACAGGCCAAGCAGCAAGTCCGGGCGGGGTTTCTCCTGCCAGCGTACAGGGTAGAGAGGCAGGAGCAGGTAGCCATCCCAGAGGACCCCAAAACGCGAGCCGTTGGCGCGTTGAATTGCCTGAAGCGCCTGGTCCAGCGATTCAGCCTGCGGCAGGCTTTCCTGACCGGAGAAGAGCAGTTTTTTGACCTCCGTTCCTTCCAGGATGGCAACGAAGGCGGAGGGCGCATGGAGATAGTCGCGAGCAGCGGCCAGGATGCTTTCCAGGAATTGTTGTAAATCTCCCTCCGTCAGGAAGCGTTCTTCCAGGCTCTGGAAGAGGCTCAATTCACGGCGATCGGCGCCGAAGAACAACCAGCGCTCCCATAACGGGGAGAGGAGAGTGATGCCATGTTCCAGGATCAGGATGGAAATGACTACCGAGAGCGGGACAAAGCCGGAATAGGGGGTATTCCAGAATAGCTCCCCAAGGCGGCGCACCACGGTCATCAGGCCTAAGGCGAAGGAGGCGGTCAGCGGGCCGCGCAAGAGCCACTTGAACAGGCGCGCCTTGATCACCCGATCGGGCCAGGAGACGCCAAAGAAGGCCACCGCGTAGGCCATGACGACCAGCAAGGTGCCCACGAGCAGGGCGCTCAGGATGGACGCAATCCAGAAAAGCAGGGCATGGGCGCTCATCAGGGAGGCGCCGTAGATCAGGTAGGGGAACGAACCCAGCGCCGGAGCGGTGGCGCCAGCCATCAGGTAGATCATGCGTCGGCGCCCGCTGCGCGTCAGGACGCGCCGGTAGGCACGGCCAAAGTTGATCCAGGCCCAGCCGATCACGACGATATAGTAAAAGGTGAAGACATGCGTCCAGGCTGTGCGCTGCAGATAGGGCGCGGGGGGGCGATCCAGAACGGCCGCGCCAAGCAAGCGTTGCTTGAGCAGGAGGAAGAGAAAGAAGAGAGAAAGCAGATAGGTCAGGCGAACTCCCCAGCGTCGGCGCCCGCGCGAGGGGCGGCCGGTGGTGGCAAGCAGGGCATCGGAAAGATGAAGGTAGGCTGGCGGCAGGAAGATCAACCCCGGCCATTGCAGCCGCAAGAGCAGGTCTATCGTCGCTGGGGGGATGGTTTCATTCTGCAGGGCCTCGGTGGTAAAAACAACGGCCACGCAGATCAAGATCAGGGCGAAGGAGCGCGCCACGCGGTCGCGCAGGTTGAACGTCAGCGCATACAGCAGGAGCGAAAAGGCAGTGATGGCGACGCCGGCGGTCAGGATACGATTGAGGATTTCCAACCCCAGTAAAAGCGAAAGCTCCGAGCCAGAACCCATGTTTACACAACTTTACAGAAAAAGAGGGTCACTTCGCGCGAGGGATAGTAGGCTTCATTATACCCGCAGAATTCAAAAAGATGCTTTTGTGCCAGGCGGATGGCCGGGTGGTTTTTGGCAGGCACCTCCAGCATCAAGCGCGTCAGTTCGTGCTCCACAGCCCAGGCCTGGGCGAGTTTGAGCAGGTATGAGGCCAGGCCGCGTCGCCGCAGGGGAGGCGCAATCACCAGATCGCTGACGCGCGCCAGCTCCAGGGCCGGCTCGGCCTGTAAGGTCAGGTAGCCGGCAGGGGCGTTTCCCTCCAGGAGCACCCAGAAGGCCGAGCGCAGATGCCATTCGTCCGCCAGCGTGGAAAGGCGACGGGGATATTCCACGCGGATCGGGCGCGGCAGACGCACCTCGCGCAGGGTGACGCTGGTTTGCGGCCCCTCGTGGCGCAAGTCAAGCTGCCAGACGTATTCGCTCTGTACGCTGTGATCCAGCGCGATCAGGGCCGGAATATCGGTGGCGATGGCGGGGCGAATGTTCGGGGTTTTCATGGCGCCTCTTTGACGCGCACGTTGATCACGCACGGCGGTTGAATCTTCCCGGCGACATCCACGACGACCAGGCGGAGCTGGTATTCGCCTGCGGGGATCAGCGCAGTGTTCCAGTTACCCAGGGAAATATCTTTGCCGCTCTGGCGCCCGGTGTAGATGGTGGTCCAGATGTCACTGCCGAGAGGGGCATACTCATACTGGTAAAACGCGAAGTCGGGTACATCAATCGTGCCGCGAATTTCCACGTTGCCGCTCAGCTCGGCGCCGTTTTGGGGCTGCGTGAAGCGAATGGATGTGGTGCATCCCTGCGCCGAGGGGAGGGGGGATGCGACCGGTGAAGCCAGCAGGTTCAGCGTGGGGGTGGGGAGCATTGCCCCAGAGGGAAGCGCGGGGACGACGAAGGTCGCCAGGGCGAATTCTCCGCAGAAAAAGAGCAGGATCAAGATCAGCAAAGCCACTTGACGGCTGAGGCGGCGCAGCGCAAGCTCGCGCTCCAGGGAAAAGACCGCCAGCCGCCATTCGTTCCAGGCGCGCCAGGCGCCGCGCAGGGTGAACAGCCCACCTGTGGCAAGGAGGAGATAGATCAAAATCTCATACCTGGCCAGGGTGAGGTAGATTTTGCTCATTTCAAAGCCCGTAGTACGCCACGTACCAGGCGCTCGATCTTCGGGGTGAGAATGCGCCCGGCCTCCATGACCTCCACGTGGCTGGTGATGGTCGAGCCATCCAGGTTGGCTTTGTTGCTGATGCCGGAAAGGCCGAGCACGCGCGTGCCACCGTGGCGCGCCACGATCACTTCGGGAACGGTGGACATGCCTACGGCATCGGCGCCGATCAGGCGCAGGAAGCGTAGCTCAGCCGGGGTTTCAAAGGAGGGCCCCGCCAGGCTGACGTAAACGCCCTCCCGCAGGAGCATATTCTCTTGAGCCGCCACCTGGCGCGCCAGGGCCTGCAACTGGCGATCGTAGGCCTGGCTCATATCTGGAAAGCGCAGGCCGAAGGCATCCAGGTTGGGACCTACGAGCGGGTTGGCGCCGCCCATGCCGATCAGGTTGATGTGATCGGTGATCAGCATGACATCGCCGGGGACGAAGTCCGGATTGATGGCGCCGGCTGCGTTGGTGACGATCAGGATTTCAATCCCCAGGCGCTGCATCACGCGGATCGGGAATGTCACCTGGGACATGCTGTAACCTTCGTAGAAGTGCAGCCGTCCCTGCATCACGATGACAGGTTGCGTTTCCAGCGTGCCAATCACCAGCCTGCCCACATGGCCCTCGACGGTGGAGGGCGGCCAGTGCGGAATTTCAGGATAGGGAACGTAAACGGCCTCTTCCACAGATTCAGCCAGCGAATTCAACCCGGAGCCCAGGATCAGGCCTATCCGGGGGCGTACTTTCAGGCGCGGGCGTAAGAATTCGGCTGCGGCTTCGATCTGGTCAAGCGTCATGAAGGTCATGGGGTTTCTCCTTTGGATGTTGAAATTCAGCGTAAAGGCAGCGGCTTCGCTACCTCACTGGTAAAACCATTTACAGGCGCAGGACGATCTTTTGTTCACGGAGCATCGCAAAGGTATCCTGATATTGTACGCCTGTGTGTTTACAAATATTCGGAATTTTGACGGCCCCTGGGAATTTGCCATTGGCGCCTTTTTGCTCATTTTTCAGTGATTCTTGCGTAACAACCCTTAACTGGTGGGCTCTGGCATATGCGATCACCCATGGATCAGCGCCCGAGAGAAATTTTTCTGCATGATGGGGTTCATAGAACGTTGTAACCAGCTCTGCGATCTCCGCGAAGGTTTGTTGGGTCAGATCATCCGGAACTGCAAAAAGTAGCTTGCGGTGCGCCTTTGCCCATGCTGCGAGTTCATCGTCCAATTCCAGGATTTCTTCGTAAACCAGGTGGGGACTGCAGACCACCTGGTTTTCCGCAAGCTGGATAATGGCTTGCCAGAATCCTGGGGCTATATCGAAGGCATAATAACGACGGTATGCTTCGATGTAAACGTTTGTGTCGAGGCAGTATTGCATATTTCCTTTTCAGCCCCTGAGTACATTCGCCAGCGTTTTCAGGTTGATATTCAGCAAGCTGGCTGCTTCTCTGTACAAAAGGCTACCTTCCCGGATGGCCTGGGTAACTTCGTCCAAAAGAATTCGCCCGTTGCGTGTGTAAAATGTGCGATAGAAATCACCGCCACCTGCGTTGGAAGATTCCTCCCTGATTCGCTCCTGCATGTGCCGTACCGCTTCCTCATATGCAGCACGAAACTCTCGCGCCGGGATCAATCCTGTTTCATAGCCGCGAATCAAGATGACCAGTGTGCTGACCCGAAATTCTTTTGCCAGTTCCTGAACACTCTCTTCGGTCCAGGGATTTCTCCAGCGACTGACAAGGAGCTGTTCGGGCACCAAAAGTTCGGCAGCTACCTGATTGCATAAGCGTTCCAGGTCGTTGGGGCCGAAAAAACCTTCGTACCTTTCCGGCGAAATCGCCAGCGGATTAGAAACGCCGCTCGTTCCGGTCCAGAGGTGGGCTAATTCGTGCGCCAGGGTAAAAATGCGTCCTTTGATCGAATCTCTGGCGTTTAGAAAGACAAGCGGCGCGTAAGGATCGGCGAGAGCAAAACCGCGAAACTCTTCTACCGAGAGCTTCCGATGGGTATTACTTCCAACACAACCGCTTTGCAAAACGATGATGCCGGCCTGTTCCGCATGTTGAACCAGGATTCGCAAGTGCTCTTCCCAGGTTTTAGCGTTTCTGGCGGTGGGAACGGGTAAATGGAGCACGGCGCGAATATCGTCACTGATGGTCTTTGGATGTGTATGGATAGAAAATCGCCCGATGAAAGGTAGAGGAGACTGGCCAGCTTCCATCCGTCGTTCGCGAAGCCAATCGCTTTTGCGCCGTGCATCATTCAGCACTTCTTCCAGATCGGGGCTGAACTCCCCTTTTTGTGCCTTTGGCAACATGCGAAAATCAGCAATCGGCAAGGTCGTTTGTGGCGGTTCGGAGAGGAAAAGATAGCCAAAGGGAACGTGTAACACCCGCGCCAGTTCCTGCGCCTGGTGGAAAGTGGGGAATTCTTCCCCCGTTTCCCATTTGCGCAGGCGTTCTATCCCTTCCTTCAGGCCGATTTTTCGCGCCACTTCGGCCTCACTGAGTTTCATGCGCACTCGTGCCCAGCGCAACACAGACGGATTGATCTTTGCCTGGTTCATGTTTGCTCTCCAGGAGAATTATAGCAAGAAACATGACGACCTGACAGTTTTGCCGGGGAGAGCGTCACGGTTTGGGGACATTGCCACCTGAGAATGCATCTGTTGACAAAAATTAATTCATTTTTCATTTACCTGCTGTTGATCGATTTTTCAGGCCATACTGTCAACGAATTTTTTTAACGAATAAACGAATGTGTGTTCCCCTTTCGTTGACGGTATCTCCGGCAGGCGGAAAGCCTGGGGTGTGCTGTTGCCGTCCACGGTCTATTTGTCCATCGTCCGTCGTCCTCCTGCGCTATCCAGTCATCTGGCAGGCTGGAAAGCCTGCCCTACGGCGGTCTGCCGTCTGCGATCTGCCGTCTGCCGTCCATATTCGTTTATTCGTTCCCCATTCGTTGACGGTTCTCCT
>JAGHYK010000035.1 GCA_017743695.1 Chloroflexota bacterium | reverse complement strand
AGACGGTGGACGATGGGCGGTGGATGACAGACGACATCCAGACCGCAGACCGCGGACGGCAGACCGCATAATGGACGATGGACGGTGGACGGCGAATGACAGTCATCCAGACCGCAGACCGCGGTAGGGGCGTGAACAATGTCCAGTTTATTGCGTTCCCGCCGAAGGACGGTTTTCGGCCTCAAGAAAATCAATCAGGGCCGCCAGCGAATCCCATTCGCGTTCAATCTGGGGAGCGGAAAGTCGCCAGCGGGGACCAGGGAGCACCTGGATAGAAGGCAG
Organism: Chloroflexota bacterium; assembly: GCA_017743695.1. Classification (GTDB taxonomy): domain Bacteria; phylum Chloroflexota; class Anaerolineae; order Anaerolineales; family Villigracilaceae; genus 630D-37. Next base: position 17,389 of record JAGHYK010000035.1, on the reverse strand, counting down.
GAAAGGCTGCGCTCCATTGTGCACCTCATACCCCAGGCGTTCCAGCGCGCGCCAGGTCCAGGCCAGCGCCACCCCCTCCCCTTGATGGGTCAAATGGATCGGGCCGCGGCTGGCCTGATGGAGCTTGAAAGTGCCAATGGCAGGATCAAATTCGACGCCTTCATGGCGAAAGGCACGTTGCAGCGCCCCGTTCAACGCCAGCTCCTCCGGCACCCCGACTTCGAGATGACCTTCTGCAGAGAGCACCCACAGGCGATCCGCCAGGCGCAGCGCCAGATCGAGATCGTGGATGGAGAGGAGCACCGCACAGCCCGTTTGACGACTCAGGCGGCGCAGCAGCCGCAGGGTCTCGATGCGGCGCGGCAAGTCCAGGAAAGCGGTCGGTTCATCCAGGAGCAGGACTTGCGGCTCCTGAGCCAGGGCACGGGCGATCATCACGCGCTGACGCTCCCCATCGCTGAGTTCATGAAAGGAGCGATGGGCCAGGGAAAGGCTATCGGTATATTCCAGCGCCCGACGGATGGCGGCATGATCGGCCTGACGCAACCAGCCAAGCCAGCCCGTATAAGGGTAGCGTCCCAGCGAGACCAGCGTGTATACCGAAAGATGCTCCACTTCCAGGCGCGTCGTCAATACCAGCGCCAGGTGACGCGCCAGCACTGCCGCCGGCATGGCATGGACATTTTCCCCGTTCAGGAGCACCCTGCCAGCCAGAGGTGGTTGCATTCCGGCCAGGGTGCGCAGCAAGGTGGACTTTCCTGCCCCATTCGGGCCGAGCAGACATACCATTTCACCAGGACGAAGCTCCAGGTCCAGGTTGAAAGCGAGAGTCCGGCGCGGATACCCAATGGTGAGCGATTGAGCGATCAACATCTCAGGAAACGGCGCCTGCGGCGCGCGGTCGTAAAATGATCCACAAAACAATCGGAACGCCAAAGAGCGACATCACCACGTTCAGGGGAAGCACGCGTTGACTGCCCGGCATCTGGGCGAGCAGATCCGCCAGCAGGGCAAGCCCCGCTCCGAGGAGCATAACCGCCGGCATGAGCAAACGATGGTCAGCCGTGCGGAACAGGGAACGAGCCAGATGCGGTACCGCCACGCCGATAAACCAGATCGGGCCGCAGAAGGCAGTGGAAGCGCCTGCCAGCAGGGAAGCACTCAGGATGATCCAGATGCGCGCCCGCCGTACATTCAACCCCAGCGAACGGGCATATTCTTCTCCCAGCAGGAGCGCGTTCAACGGCTTGATCATGGCAACGGCCAGAAGAAACCCCATCAGCAGCATGGATACGAAAACCGGCATGTGCGTCCAGGTCAGGCCGCCGAAGCTACCGGCTGCCCAGAGGCTCATCGCCTGTACCCGCTCTGGCTGAGAAAAGTAGATCAACAGGCTGACGACCGCGTTCGCCAGATAGCCAAACATCAGCCCGCTGACAAGCAAAATCAGGGTGTTTTGAACGCGCCGCGCCAGGAAGAGCACGGCGACGAGTACCAACCCCGCTCCCAGGCTGGCCGCGGCCGCCAGCGTGAAACTTCCCAATATACTCAGAGAAGCGATGAAACTCAGGTTGCTATGGATACCACCCCCCAGGAGGACAAGCGCAACCCCGAGACTGGCCCCGGAGCTTACGCCCAGGATGAACGGATCGGCGAGGGGATTGCGAAAGAGGGTTTGCATTTGCAAGCCGGCCGCCGAAAGCGCCGCCCCCACCAGCAAAGCGGTCAACGCCTTAGGCAGACGAAACTGGAAGAGAATATCTGCCCAGCTCGCTCGGGTCGGGGCGCCTCCCAGCAGGATATGTACCACCTGGGGAAGCGGAATCGAAACAGAACCGAACGCCAGGCTGGCTGAGAAGGCCAGCAGCACCAGCATCAAAAGGAGCAGGTAAAGCCAGAAACGCATCGTTTGAGGGCGGCCGAGGGCGCGATTGCCCCCGGCCCTCCTTTCTTACTCAACATGACGGTAGTAGATTAACTTGTGATCGGGAAGCAGGTCTGGGTGGAAGATTTTGATCAGATCGGCCAGCACCAGCTCTGGATGCGCCACTGCCGTTTCGTAGTAATCGTTACCACCCTGCGGCGTGACTCTGGCATCGTTGTTCCAGACATTGCCCTTCTGGAAGGCGGCAAATTCGGCAAAGCGCGGATCGGCAGCCTTCAAATCGGCCAGGGTGGCATAAAAGCCGATCTTCAGCCAGTAGTCGGCCTCTTTGGCGCGCTCGAAAACCGCCTCAAAGGCGAGGGGCAGGCTACCGGTCGAGGTATCGTCCGCCCATAGATAGTTTGCGCCGGCATCCTTGAAGAAGGCGGCCTCATAGCTCCGCCCTCCAGGCATGTACCAGGTGCCCTGATAGGGCGTATTGGCGAAGACGGTCGGCTTTTCCTTTGCACCGGCCGCCAGATCGCGCAGTTCCGTATACTTCTTCATGGTTTCAGCGAATAGCGCCTCTGCCGCCGCCTCTTTGTTGAAGAAGAGGGCGATGTATTTCCCCCATTCGGCGCGTCCAAGCGGGGAGGTATCCATCCATTCGGCGTTGATCGCGACCTTCAGGCCGGCCTTGATCAGCACCGGATGGGCATCGTATTCCGGAGCGCCAGAGCCATAGGCCATGATCAGATCCGGCTTGAGTTCCAGCGCCTTCTCGACGTTGATCTTCGCGCCACTGCCCAGGGTGACCAGCTTCCCTTCTGCGGCCATCTGAAGCACCTTTGGGTTGCTGACATAGGTCGTATCATCCACCGCCACCAGCCGATCCAGAAGGCCTAACTCATCCAGGAAGGGCAGGTAGGTGGTGGAAAGGGTGACGATGGTGTGCACCGGGACTTCGATGATGTTTTCCGGTGCAAAGCCCTCTGGTGCCGGCGTGCCACATTGCACCAGTGCATAACGGATCGGCTCCGTGGCGCCGGGCCAGGGGGTGCTGATCGTCACCACCTTGTAGTGATTGTGATACTCCACGCTCAGATTCTCAGCATGGGTGATTTTGACTTTCTCCGGGAAATAATCCACATTCGGGTCGAATTGTCCCTGCGGCACACAGCTATCCGTCAGGTTGTGCGCCGGCGCGAAGGGTGTTGCTGTGGGGGAAGGGATGGCGGTCGCTGTGGCCGTAGGGAGAGGCGTAGCCGTCGGCTGCGGCGTGGCAGCCGGAGCACAGGCAACGAGCAACAGCATCAGGCTCAGCAGCCCGAAGAGCAATTTGCGAACCATAGACTCCTCCTGATTGAGAATTTGGGAATGCAAAAACCCCTGCCGCAGAGACAGGGGAGAGGAGAGCCAGTCCGGGGATGGCGTTCTCCACCTCCTTTCCGCGAGAGTGTGGGAACATGCATCAAGGCGGGCGACCTGGCTTGGTCAGTCTTGGCTGACCTTACAGTTGCGGGACAGCGCCGGACTTTCACCGGCTTCGCCTTTCAGCCCTCCCATCCGGGGGTTGGGGCACCTTGACGCAATCAAGTTGTGGCCTGATTTTACCACAGTTGGAGACGGGAACGATTCCAAACCTGCAAGGCTTTCCAGCAATGTTATAATTCAGCGCATGGAAATTACCTGGTACGGACTTTCCTGTTTTCGCCTGAGCGAGCGTGGGCTGGCGACCATTGTTACCGATCCCTACGACGCCGAAGTGGTTGGCTATGCCCCTTTGAAATTACGCGCCGATATTGTCACGATCAGCCATGACACGCCCGGTCATAACTATCCCCAGGCTGTCAAAGGCGCGCGCCATGTGCTCACCAGCCCTGGCGAATATGAGATCGGCGGGGTCTTTATTACAGCCATTCAAACCGATGGCATCGGAAAGAAGGAAGAGAACAGCAGGCGCAATCTCCTGTTTGTCTTCGATTACGATGGCCTGACAGTGGCACATCTGGGCGATCTGCGCCAGGTGCCCTCCCAGGCCGAGATCGAAAACCTGGGAACGATTCACGTGGCGCTGGTACCGGTCGGGGGTGGCAGCAGCCTGAACGCGGCCAAAGCCGCCGAGGTGATCAGCCTTCTGGAACCGAACATTGTGATCCCCATGCACTATGCCACTCCCTCTTGCCGTTTGCCCCTGGACCCGCTGCAAAAGTTCCTCAAAGAAATGGGAACAGGGCCTGTGGAACCCATCCCCTCGTTGAAAATCAATAAAAACGCCCTGCCGGAGGAAACGCGCCTGGTGATCCTCTCCTGGGAGCACGAATAGCGCGGCTTGTGAGATATTTCAGAAGTTCGCTGGAGGCAACGTGCCGGTCAAAATTTTGCTCACCTGGGACATCCGCCCCGAACACGAACAGGAATACTTCGAGTTTGTGATCGGGGAATTCATCCCTGTGGTTCAACGCCTGGGGTTACAGCCGATTGAGGCCTGGGCCACCATGTATGGCAACTATCCTCAAATTCAGGTGGGATTACTGGCGGAGGATGAGAAAAGCGCCTATCGCGTGCTACGTTCCCCTGAGTGGGCGCGCCTGCAGGAACAACTCTTTAACTTCGTGCAAAACCTCGCCATTAAAGTTGTGCCAGCGCGCACCGGCTTCCAGTTTTAGCCTGCCATGCAACGACGCGGGTACTGGCCTGGTTTGTTTCTGAGCCTGGCCGTAGGGGCCGTTCTAACGATGGCATGGTTGCTCCGCATTCCTGCCGAACGCGGCCCGTGGCTGGGGGTTTCCGCAGCGCGCGCCGCCGCGCTCCTCGCACTGGCCGGTTTGGCGATGCTGCACGGAGCGCTGGCCTTTCTCTTCTACTATCGCCCCGAACGCGCCTCTTTTCTTACGCAACATGCGCAGCCGCTTCGCTTTGGCCTGGCGATCAGCTTTTTGGGCGGCGCGTTGACGCTCCTGCTCACGCGCCGATACCTGCCGCTTAGCTTCTACGAGCGTCTGCTCCCTATCCTGAGCTATCTACTGGCCGCCGCCTTGCTGAGCTGGTTCTGGCTCACCCCTCCCCTTCGCTCTCGCCTGCAATTTGCCTGGCCGCTCAGCGCCTTTCTGCTCATCGTCGCCCTTGTCTCTGGTCTGGTGATGTGGATCGCCCGCACTCGCCTGGGGTTGACCCCAGATGCCGCCTACTGGGCAGAACCGGGCATCCCGATCAGCGGGATCCAGCTTCTCACCGCGCTTCTGATCGGGATCATCTTCCTGCCCTTTCAGCAGTCCAAAGTCGCTCCACTGCTCACCGGCCTGGCGCTCTGGGCGCTGGCAGTGATTCTGTGGTGGCTTCCCCCCATGCAGGTCATGCAAAGTAGCTTCTACGCGCCGATGACCGCGCCGCACTTCGTCCCCTATCCCTATTCCGATGCCGCGTTTTACGATTCGCTGGCGCAGAGCCTGCTCATCGGCCAGGGATACCTGGGGCGCATTCCCCCGCGTCCGCTTTATGTCCTGTTCCTGGCCGCGCTCCATCTCCTCTTCGGACAGAATTATCCTCTCATCCTGTTCGCCCAGACGGTGGTCTTAGGGCTGATTCCGGTGGCTTTCTACCTTCTGGCGCGTCAGATCGGGTTTCCTGCGGCCGGGATCGGGATTGCGTTGCTGGCGATCTTTCGCGAATGGAACAGTCTCTGGCTCTCCTCCGTGACGCGAGTTTCCAATCCACGTACCCTGATGACCGACCTGCCCACACTCCTCCTCCTGCTCCTGGCGGCCTGGAGCGCGGCCCGCTGGCTGGAGCGTCCGCAGGCATCGCGCGCCGTCTGGAGTGGAGGCCTTTTCGGCCTGCTCTTGCTCCTTCGCACCCAGTCACTGCTGCTATTGCCCTTCCTGATCCTCATCTTTCTCCTCGAGCACCGTTCGCGCCATTCCTGGCATAGCCTCATGCTCTTTCTGGCCGGCGCGGGCTGCGTGATCCTGCCCTGGCTGCTCCATAATTACCTCCAGAGCGGCTTCCTGGCCTTTGACGATCCTTCACAGTTAGGATTGCTGGCCAGTCAGTATACGGATCGTCCCCTCACCCCTACCCCGATCGGCGAAAATCTGATAGGTTTTCTCCTCACCCGCCTTCTGCAGCAGCCGGGGATGGTACTTGGAGCTGTGCTGAACCACACCTTCGCCACGCTGATCGGCAGTTTCCTGGCCCTGCCTTTCCAGAACGTGCTGGCGCAAGGGCGATATGACCTGGACTGGGCGCAAAGGTTGAGCATTCAGGGGCTGGATCGGCTTCTGCTGGCGGGGTATTTACTTCTCTTCGCATTCGGGCTGGCCGTTGCCTGGCAGCGTAGTCGCTGGCGCGGTCTGTTACCCTTGTTCCTGGCAGGCGCATATGCCCTCTCGAACGGCGTGGCCCGTTTTTCCGGCTGGCGCTATGATTTGCCGGCAGACTGGGTGGGATATTTTTATCTACTCCTGGGCGCCATAGAGGGAATGCGGCGACTGTACTTCCCGCTGCAATTCCCTGCTCCCCTTCCCCTCTCCGCGTTCCACCTGGACCTGAGGCGGATCGCGCTGACCCTGATCTTCCTGCTCGGTTGCGGCTTTCTGCCGTGGATCGCCCAGAAACTTGTACCCTCCCGCTATCCTTCCGCGCTCTCCTCGCCAGGCGTAACCCGTCAGATGCTTTTGAGCCTGGGCCTCCCTGAAACGCAAGCAGAAGCCATGCTCCAAAGGTTGGAAGTGCGGGAGGGACGGTTGCTCTACCCGCGCTTTCTCTATAAAGGCAATGGACTGGGGGGATCAAACCCCTGGCCGGCTTATGCGCCACGGGAATATCCTCGCCTGGGTTTTGTGCTTTTGAACCAGGGGATCGGGCAGGTTGTTCTCCCGTTGCGCAAGGCCATTCGCTTCCCTTCGCCAGGGGTGGATGTGCTGGTCTTGGGATGCAAACAGGCGGATCACTTCCGGGCTGTTCTCCTGGCGGTGCCCCAGGAGGGGCTTTTGCTGAGGAGCGATCTACCCGAATGGAGCTGTCCCTGAGCCAGGCATTGCTGGAGTGGTACCGGCGGCATCAGCGGCCGTTACCCTGGCGGCAACGCTCTGACCCCTATGCCGTCTGGGTGGCGGAGATCATGCTCCAGCAAACACGGGTGGAGACGGTTATCCCCTATTTTGTGCGCTGGATGGAGCGCTTCCCGGATGTGAACAGCCTGGCACAGGCTTCTGAAGAGGAAGTGCTCCGCCTCTGGGAAGGGCTGGGATACTATCAGCGGGCGCGCAACCTGTGGCGCGCAGCCCAACGCATTGTGCAGGAACATGGGGGCAAACTGCCATCCCGGCTCAACGACTTGCGTCATCTACCGGGGATCGGCGATTACACCGCCGCGGCCATCGCGGCGTTCGCTTTCGGGCAAGATGAGGTCGCACTGGATGGGAATCTGGAGCGGGTGCTGACGCGACTTTTCGATCAGCCGCTCCCGGCTGGCTCAGCAAAAACGCGCCGCGCGTTAAAGGCCCTGGCGCGTCAGCATTTACCTGCAGGACAGGCCGCGGAATACAACCAGGCATTGATGGACCTGGGCGCGATCATCTGCCTGCCGCTTTCCCCTCGATGCGAGGTCTGCCCGGTAGAGACCTTCTGCCTGGCGCGCGCCCATGGCACAGTCTCGGAGCGTCCTCTGCCGCGTGCAGGGCGCGCCATTCCTTTGCGCTTTCAATTCATCGCCATCGTGACCGCAGGGGAGAAGGTGCTGCTGCATCGTCGTCCAGGCCGCGGCCTGCTGGGAGGGTTGTGGGAATTTCCCTCCCTCTTCATAGAAAGCGAAGAGGCCGTTCAGACGGCCCCTTCGGTCTTTGCCCAGGAATATGGGTTACACCTGGAGCTGCGCTCGCCGCTGGGCAGACTTTCCCACGCTTATACGCACTTCCGTCTGCAGGCGGAGGCCTGGCACTGTGACCTGCTCGCTCCCGCCCCGCCGAACTTCACCTGGGTGGAGCGTGTGGAGCTTTCGCAATATCCGATGGGCAAGGTAGCCCGTCAGATCGCCCGGCGGCTAATAGCGCAGCAGCCCACCGATTTTGAGCGGCTCTAAGGTCGGCACTCCACTGACGATTTCCACTTCGCCGCCGCTCTCAAGCACCTTGCGCACAACCAGCTCGACGGCATCCGGAATTTGCTGGAAAGAAGCACCGCAGAACGGGCAGGTTTCCAGCGCTTGCGCGGTCAGATAGCCGCATCCCTGGCACTGATAGCCAGGGGCGCGATAGCCATCGCGCACGATCAGCGTTTGAACACGGCCAGCATGGACGGCTTCCAGGGTCTCATCCAGGCGCACAACACCCCGTTCACCTTTGGCCGCGGCGGTAATCATCTGCTCTACCAGTTCCACCTCGCGCTGTTGCTCGGCGCGTTGACCAATCTCAAGCGCCTTTTCCAGCACTTCAGCACGATTGGCGTTCAGGCTCATGGCAAATGTGCCCACAATCAGGCTCTGTAGCGCCTTGGGCAACGATTTGCGGAACAGGTTGACATTCTCTTCCGTGCCTCCGAGCAACAGGCGTCGGGGACGCAACGGTTCAAAGATGCGCACCACATGCGCTGCGGCGCCTTTCATGTTCCGTTCTACCACTTCTTCTTCGTAGTCCGTTCTACCAGCAGTACCCCCGCGCCGGCCAGGGAAGGTGGAAGCGCCTCCCCGCTTGACATGGCGCACTTCCTCCCCCTGGAATTCTTCAAGCTCCTGTAGCTCTCCCAGGTGGAAGAAGAAGGGACGCGCCTGTTGTTTATCTACCAGCACGATCCCGTAATGCCCATAGTCATCGAGCAGGTGGGCAATCGGCTTCACGTACGGTTGCTGACCAACGAAATAGCGACTGCGCAATGGGACACCGAAGGCATAGGCACGGAAGAAATCTTCAGGGGCGCAAGAGAAAATCGCCAGGCTTCGCCCCTTCCACTCCCGGCCGTGATCCACATACTCCCAAATGCGCTGCTCATCCGCTGGCAGGTTCACCTCACGGAGCATGTTGCGCAGGTGAAGGCGGATGGCATCCATGTTCCCCTGAGAGGGGTCAAGGTTGAGATAAACGCTGAGCAGCGGCGCCTTGCTTCGATATTCGAGCAGTTCACGGAGGGCAGCTTCGGTAAACATAGAACCTCCTTTGAGAAGAATAGATGGCCTCTTCGCCAGCGGTTACGGGCTGGCAGGGAGCCTGATGGCGCAGGAGGAAGCACCAGTTTCCGGATGCGGGCGCTGCGCTTCGCAGGCCTCTGTCCATTACACAGACATCCCAGGCGGAAGCGTTTTATGGGCGTTTGCCCAACGTCACCGGAATATCTATCTTCTCGTCACCGCGCAGGACAGTGAGCACAATCGTATCGCCGGGTGATTTGTTGTTGATCAGGTAGCGAAGTAAATCGTCAAAACGCTTGACCGGTCGGCCATCAATGGCGATGATCAGATCGCCGCCTGCCTGCAATCCCTGGATGCTGGTTGGCTGACTCCCGCCGCGCAGGCCGGCCTTCTCCGCCGGGCTGCCGGGCGCAACCTGTGTGACGTAAGCGCCGGTATAGCTCTTTAACCCAAGCGCTTCTACCGCTCGCAGGGTAAGCTCTGGCAACGCAGAGATGCCGATGTAGGGATAGTCATAATGCCCGGTTTTGATGATGACCGGCACCACACGGCGCACAATGTTGATCGAGATGGCAAAACCGATGCCACTGTTCAACGGTTCGCCAGAGCTGGTGAAGTTCGTGGTGCGGATGGCGCGGTTGATACCGATCACTTCGCCGCGCAGGTTAAAAAGCGGCCCGCCAGAGTTTCCCGGATTGATGGCTGCATCCGTTTGGATAATATCGCCGGCGGAGAAGAAGGCGCCTCCCGGCGCGGCGCGCTCTGATTCAAGCGTGCGCCCCAGGGCTGAGATAATGCCAACCGTCATCGTGCCGGAAAGGCCAAAAGGATTCCCGATGGCCACAACGGTCTGCCCTACTTTGAGCTGATCGGAATCTCCCAGCGGCAGGGGATGTAGCTCCTCGGCTGGCGCGTCCACTTTGATCACGGCCAGATCGGAATCCAGGTCGGTGCCGATGACCGTCCCATAGGCCTTGTAGCCGGAGGTGAAATCTACTTCAACCCGCTGTGCATCCTTCACAACGTGGTAATTCGTCACAATATGGCCCTCGTTGTCAATCACAAAGCCGGAGCCTAAGGAGGAGGCTTCCAGGCTACGGATGGCGACGACGCCCGGGCTCACCCGTTCATAGAGTGCAACCAGCACATCCTCCTGCGCCGTCAGCGGCGAGGCCGCGCTGGAAGGTTGACCAGCCTCAGGCGTTGAAACGGTGGAGCTGGCAGCCGGTAGGGTCGGCACCCCTGCCGGGGATGGTGAAGCCAGCAGCCAGTTTGTCGCCTGCCCAAGCTGACAGGCTACGAGTAAGACGCTCACCAGGCTCAGAAAAGCAATCAGGCGGAAATTAAGTCGCATAGGAATCTCCTCAATAAAGATTAAGCGATTCTGGCAGCTTCCTGAATCAAACTGCGCTGCCGTTCAGAAAGTCGCTGTGGAATGTTCACATGCACGCGTACGTACAGGTCTCCTTTTTCAGCAGGGTTTCGGGTATCGGGCATACCCCGCCCGCTCAAACGGAAGACCTGTTCCGGCTGTGTGCCGGCCGGGATCGCCAGTCGTACCCGCCCTGCCGGCGTATCTACGGGGACTTCTCCACCCAGGATCGCCGTAAACACATCAATCCGCACATCGGTATACAGGTCTCGCCCTTTGCGTTCAAAGCGCGGGTCTGGGACCACCTGGATCACCAGGTACAGATCACCCCCATCGGGCGCGGCATTGCGCACGCGCACTTTAGAGCCGTTATCCACCCCCGCCGGGATGCGCACGCGCAGAGTCCGTCCGTTTACGGAAATCTCCCGTTCCGTCCCCTGATAGGCCTCGGCAAAGGTGATCTGCAGCGGCTGTTCGTAGTGGGCGGCGCGCACAGAAGCCCCTCGTGAGCGCGTCGAAGGGCCAAAACCGCCAAAGATGGAGCGGAAGAATTCGGAGAACATATCCTCGCCCCCAAAAAGATCGCTGAAATCGCGCACTTCCACGCGCACGCCGCCCGGTGCGCCGGTAAACCACTGGGACCAGTCGAAATCGCCGCTCCCGCCGCCGGCCTGCCATTGCGCGTATGCGCTGCCCAGGCGATCGTAATGCGCCCGCTTTTGCGGATCGCTCAATACCTGATAGGCCTCGTTAATCTCCTTAAACTTTTCTTCCGCTTGCTTATCGCCGGGATTGCGATCCGGGTGGTACTGTTTTGCCAGCTTGCGGTATGCCCGTCGAATCTCCTCGGCGCTTGCGTTCCGATCCACACCCAGAATCTTGTAATAGTCCTTATATTCCATATCTCCACACCTGTCTTCTCAGAGAATTTTGGGAGTGTACCGCTAATAACAGTATAGCAGAAATCACCGCGCCGGGAAGCTACCGATGAGGCTTTTCCCTTTCCATCACCGGCTTTTGCGCTCCGGTCCGCGTCCTTTTCATTCTATGCCAGGGAGAATACCTGCGTCAAGGGCTAAAGCAAATATCTAACATCCCTCTAACGCTGGCACATGCTATAATGTAACTGCGATGCCTCTACGAAAGCCCGCCAATCCCCCGGCTGCCAGAAAAAGCTCCAAAAAAGTCGTCCCTCCATCGGGAAAAGACAAAAAGCCTTCTTCTCCTCCATCGGGGAAAGAGAAGAAATCGCCTTCGCCGGCAAAACCTCCTGCAGCGCCATGGCTATCCTGGTGGGCAGGATTATCACCGGAGCGCAGGCTGGACGTGATCGGTGCTGTGCTCGTTGCGGGCGGCCTTTTGATAGGGGTGGGGCTGATCAGCGGTGAAGGCGTGCCCCTGGTGGCGTGGGGACGACGGCTGACGATCCAGCTCTTCGGCTGGGGAAGCTACCTGCTGCCAGCCGCAATGATGCTTTTTGGCGGCTGGCTGATCTTGCGGCGCATTGAACGCATTCCTCCCCTTTCGGCAGCCAGAGCGCTCGGCGGCCTTTTGACCTTCCTCTGGTTGCTCACCCTCTTCCATGCCCTGGTCGCCGATGCGGAACAGGCAGAAGCAGCAGCCCGTCGAGGCGCAGGCGGCGGATATATCGGCGGAATCCTTGAGCGGCTCTTGTGGTTTGGGCTGGGGGAGGCCGGCGCAATCCTCTTGCTCTTTAGCTGGTCCCTCCTGAATCTGGTTTTGCTCTCCGAGAAAAACCTGAGTTTTTACCTGGAATTGCTGCACAGACTGCTGCAGCGCGCCTGGGAAGGGCTACGCCCACGGGTGAAGACATCTCCTGCTCCTGCGTCATCCTCTGCAGCCCTGGCAAACGGATTTACGCCGCTCCCACGCCGAGAGGAGCAAGCTCCGCCTGCTTCGCCAGCGGCTCCCATCGTCATGCCCCAGACCAGCGCGCCGACGATCTCCTGGCAATTGCCCAGGCCGTCCGAGATCCTGGACCCCGGGCAGGCGCCCTCGATCAACGAGGAATTCATCGAGCGTCGGGCGCGGTTGATCGAGGAAACCCTGGCCGCTCTGGGAGCGCCGGCACAGGTGGTGGAGATCAGCCGTGGGCCGAGCGTCACACTCTTTGGGGTCGAACCGCTCTTCATCGAAACCCGCGGCGGACGGATTCGGGTGCGCGTCGGCAAGATTGCTTCCCTGGCGGATGACCTTGCGCTGGCCCTGGCTGCGCCGCGCATCCGCATTCAGGCGCCGGTGCCGGGGCATAGTTACGTGGGGATCGAGGTGCCCAACGAGGAGATGAGCCTGGTCACGTTACGCGAGATCCTGGAGAGCGAGGTCTTCCAGCGCAATCGCACGCCGTTGCGTTTTGCTCTGGGACGCGATGTCGCCGGCCGCCCGGTGGTGGCAGAGCTGGATCAAATGCCTCACCTGCTCATCGCCGGGACAACCGGTTCGGGGAAATCGGTTTGCGTGAATGCCATTCTCACTTGCCTGCTATTGCATAACACCCCCGATGAGCTACGCCTGGTGCTGATCGATCCCAAGCGTGTCGAACTCAGCGGCTACAATGGAATTCCCCACCTGCTGGCGCCGGTTGTGGTGGAAATGGATCGAGTGGTGGGAACGTTGCAGTGGATGGCACGCGAGATGGATCGGCGCTATCAACAATTTGCGCGCCTCGGCGCACGCAATATCCAGGATTACAACGCGCGCATGAAGCTCCAGGGTGGCAAAAAGCTCCCCTACCTGGTCATTGTCGTGGATGAGCTGGCCGACCTGATGATGATCGCCCCTGAGGAGACAGAGCGCGTGATCACGCGCCTGGCGCAACTGGCACGCGCCACCGGCATCCACCTGATCCTGGCCACGCAGCGCCCCTCGGTGGATGTGGTCACCGGGTTGATCAAAGCCAATTTCCCGGCGCGTATTGCCTTTGCCGTGGCTTCCGGCGTGGATTCGCGGGTGATCCTGGATCAGCCGGGCGCTGAGCGCCTGCTGGGGCGCGGCGATATGCTCTACCAGGCGCCGGATGCGCCGGCTCCTGTCCGTTTGCAGGGCGTGTTTGTATCGGATGCAGAAATTCAACGACTGGTTGAATTCTGGCGCTCCCAGGTTCAACAAATCAGTTCTTACAGCATTGGCGAGGGAGCGAGCGAGAAACTGCCCCCTCTCCCCCTGAAGCAGGCGCCCCTCTGGGAGGAATTCGCCTCCCCGGTGGAAAGCGAGGAGGATCCTCTCCTGGACGAAGCCATCGAGTTCGTGCGCCGGGAAGGACGCGCCTCCATCTCCATGCTGCAGCGTCGCTTCCGAATCGGTTACACGCGTGCCGCACGCCTGATCGATCGCATGGAAGAGAAAGGCATCGTCGGGCCTCCCGAGGCGACCACGCAGGTACGCAAGGTTCTCGACTACGGCCCGCTGGCGCCGCCGAAGGAAGAGTGAACGGTGGTCATTCAATGAGGGTGACAGACCACCTGCGGCAAGCAGCGAGCAGCATCCCCGCGTCTCCGGCCCGCAAAGGCAAACGGTCAACAGGCGGAGGGAGAATCTCAGGGAATCCTTCGGTTCAGTACCTGACCTGGCTCAACTGGCGCAGTTTATCCATGCGATGGATGGCGGTAATGCGGCGGATGGTGCCGGTGCGCCCACGAACAACCAGGCTCTCCGTGATAGCTCCCTGGCCGGTATAGCGCACCCCGCGCAGTAGCTCCCCATCCGTGATGCCGGTCGCAGCGAAGAAGACATCATCGGAGGCCACCAGGTCATCCATGGTGAGCACTTTTTCAAAATCATATCCCATCTCGCGCCCGCGACGCAGTTCCTCCTCGTTCCGGGCATAAAGTTTCCCCTGGATTTCTCCCCCCATGGCTCGCAAAGCACAGGCGGCCAGGACACCTTCGGGGGTTCCGCCGATGCCAAAGAGCACATCCACGCCGGACTCCGGCCAGGCGGTCATGATCGCCGCGGCCACATCGCCATCCGGGATCAGTCGGATCCGTGCGCCAGCGCGGCGCATTTCGGCGATCATCTCAGCATGGCGGGGACGATCCAGGATGACGCAGGTCAGATCTTCGACGCTCTTGTTCTTGGCGTGCGCAATGGCTTTGAGATTCTCCGTGATAGAGGCCTCAATGTTAATCACGCCCTTCGCCTCCGGGCCGACTGCGATTTTGTTCATGTACACGAAGGGGCCCGGATTGAACATCGTGCCCCGCGGGGCAATGGCCACGGTAGAGATCGAGTTCAGGTTACCGTTCGCCAGCGGGCGCGTTCCGTCAATGGGGTCCACGGCCACATCTACTTCCGGAGGCATTCCATTGCCCACCCGTTCGCCGTTATAGAGCATCGGCGCCTGGTCCTTTTCGCCCTCCCCGATCACGATGATCCCATCCATGTTGACTGTCTGCAGTACCAGGCGCATGGCTTCGACAGCCGCGCGGTCGGCGGCCTCTTTATCCCCGCGCCCCATGTAGCGGCCAGCAGCCAGGGCTGCGGCCTCTGTTACACGCACCAGCTCCAGCGCCAGATTGCGTGTCGGTCGTTCGTTCATTGATTCCTCCTACAGGAAGAAATAGCGAATGCAGAAATAACTGATCACCCCAGCCCACAACCAGGAATCAATGCGATCAAAAGCCCCCCCGTGGCCTGGAAAAAGTTGCCCTGAATCCTTCACGCCTGCCTGCCGCTTAAACAGGCTCTCTCCCAGGTCTCCCAGCGGGGTGAGCAGGCCAAGCATCAACCCCAGGGCGGCTCCCTGCCAGAGCGTGAGCTGAAGGGGGCCGAAGGTTGAATAGGCCCAGGCCAGGAAAGCGCCAGCCAGGATGGCCGTAAACAGGCCGGCCACAAACCCCTCCCATGTTTTTCCGGGACTCAAGCGCGGTGAGAGATGATGCTTTCCGAAGCGGGCGCCAATGTTATAAGCGCCGCTATCCGCCAGCCAGACAATCGGGAGGACCAGCATGATCCACCATCCACCCAGCGGCAGGGCACGCAGGAGGTAGAGGTAGGCCCCAATCCAGCCCAGGTAAATCACGCCGGCGATACTGATGGCGTAATCGAAGGCGCTTTGGGGATCACCCCGCTCGTAGCGCATCAGATAATAGGCGAGAAAAGCCAGGGTCAGGAAGCTCAACCAGCTGGCGGCGCTTTCCTCGGAGAAGGAACGCAGGGTATACAGCCAGAAAGCAGCGCCACTGACCAACCAGGGGGAGACGCGGTACCCCATGGAGCGAAACATCTGGGCATATTCCCAGGCTGCAGCCGTAAGGAAAAATGCCACCACCAGGAAAAAGAACCACCCTCCCCACAAAATGGCCGGCAGGCCAAAGAGCAAGAGGACAATCGAAGTCAGGACACGTTTAGCGAGCGTGGATTTCGCTGACGGTGACGGAGAGGCCTCCGAAACGTCGGTCGCGTTGGGCGTAGGCTTCGAGGGCACGACGAAATTCCTCCTTGTCAAAGTCCGGCCAGTAGACGGGAGTGACATACCACTCCGCATACGCAGCCTGCCAGATGAGAAAATTGCTCACCCGCAATTCTCCTGAGGTGCGGATGACCAGATCGGGATCGGGAACGCCAGCGGTGAACAGATACTGGCTGACCAGTTCGGCTGTGACCTCCTCGGCCGGGATACCATCGCGAATGATGCGCTGGATGGCACAGACAATTTCATCCCGTCCACCGTAATTCAGAGCCACGCAAAGGATCAGGCGGTTATTGTTGCGCGTTTTTTCCACCGCCTGGATCACTTTTTGCTGCAAGCGTGGGTCGAGACGTTCCAACCGTCCAATGTGGCGCAGCTGGACACCCTCGCGATGCAACTCGTCAAGTTCCCGATCAATGACATCCTCCAGGATGCGCATCAGGCCCTGCACTTCTTCTGCAGGGCGACCCCAGTTTTCTGTGGAGAAAGCATAAAGCGTCAGGTAGGGGATGCCGAACTCGACCGCAGCGCGGATGATGCGCCGCAAGTTTTCTGTCCCCGCCCGATGGCCGGCCAGTCGTGGCAGACCGCGAGCCAAAGCCCAGCGCCCGTTTCCGTCCATAATAATCGCCACATGGCGCGGCAGACGTTCGGGGGGAATGTTCAAAGGAGTCTCAGACATATCAAACTTCCATTATCTCAGATTCTTTTTTCTCTCCAAGCCGGTTGATCTCCTCAATGTATCGGTCGGTTAGCTTTTGCAATTCTTCTTCGCCACGCTTCCGTTCATCTTCGGAAATCAGTTTCTCTTTCTCCGCTTCTCGCAGGTCGTTGTGGGACTCCCTGCGAATGTTGCGCACCGCCACGCGCGCCTCCTCCAGGCGGGCATGAACCAGTTTCACAAGCTCACGCCGACGTTCTTCCGTGAGCGGCGGCAGGTTCAGACGAATGGTTTTGCCGTCATTGTTCGGTGGCAACCCCAGGTTCGAGGAAAGGATTGCCTTCTCAATAGCCTTAAGTGTCGAGGGATCGAAAGGTTTGATCAGCAGCGTACGCGGCTCTGGCACGCTGATCGTTGCCAGTTGCATCAAGGGTGTTGGTACCCCGTAATACTCTACCGGCAATTTTTCTACCAGAGCCGGCGAGGCCCGCCCGGTGCGAATCCCGGCCAGGTCTTCCACCAGAACCTGAATGGCGCTCTTCATCCGTGTTTCGGCATCTTTTAGAATATCCTTGATCACTTTGACCTCCACCATGAGAGATTGCCGCTTTGTCAAAAGGGATTTTTCCCTGCCAGGGGAAAGCGCAAACTGGCTACTGTTTTCTATTTTACGCTACCTTGAGCAGAATGGAAAGAGTACACTCCCTGATTTAGATGGCAGACCGCGGATAACAAAATGGACGATGGACGGTAGACGATAGACCGTGGTCACCCGGTAGCGGGCTTTCCAGCCTGCGTGGAATACAGACCGCAGACCGCAGACGGCGGACGGCAGAGCGCGCGGGATGACTTTCCAGCCTGTCGGGATAGGTGGCGCAATTCTCGGTACTGTATCTTTCGTTCAGGAAATTCCGAACACAATTGGGGGGTATACCGCA
>JAGHYK010000228.1 GCA_017743695.1 Chloroflexota bacterium | reverse complement strand
CAAAAGTTGATTGAACAATGGGCCTCATGATCACGGTTTCGCGGGCTCTTACCGTATAGACAGATATGAATTGAAAAAAATTTTTACAGAAGTGGCTGAACGCCTTCGAAAGAATATAAGACTTCCTGTTCTTCCTGAACAGGCATGGAGCGATCTCGAAAAGGAACTACAAGCCGCAGGTAAATAGGTGTGCGCCCAACATGCGCTTTCAGCCGACCGCTTCGCTCCGCTGTGCTTCGCTCGCGCTCCATCAGGCAGCATAGCCGCAAAAAAAGATGAGAGAGGTAAAATGTACAATAAGGGATACTTGACGTCTGTGCTGTTCATCCTACTTACAGTCCATGGTTTGATTGTAGGATGCGCATCAGTCGTGCCAATGCCCACACCCATGCCCCTAACTGCAATGCCCGGCAAGACCAGTAGCCAGCCAGTGCTTACCTGGGAGAGAGACTTGCCTGAGGGGTGCCAGACGGCGATCATCGATGCTCAAGGCCAGGCAAGCTTTGGCCCTTGTTCTGGTCCTCGCTCAGTAGCACCTATTCTCTCTGCAGTTGAGAGACCGCGTGATTTGCAACATTTCTTGGACCGCTATCAGCCCTTCGAAGCGAACATCCCTGCCGGACGGATCATCTTTACGGGGCGTGGAACCCAAGTCGCTACTTCACCTGAAAAGCAGGCGTTAGCCGAATGGGCATCCCTTGTGCACCAAGAACTGCAGCTAGGACGCAGCGGAGCTTCTTGGGGATTGGCCGTTGCCCTCAACCAGGAAGGTTCCAACCCTTGCAGCAGAATCCAAATTGAGATAAGATATATGGCAAGGTCTTTGCTAATGATTGCAGTATGGGCATTCAGCCTTACCCAACTGTGTGGTTGACCACAGAACAACTTGACCATCTTTACACCTGGAGGGGCAAGTTTCAGGCGTTTGAGATGAACTGGGTTGAAAGTGACCTGCCCATGCGTCTCGTCTTCAGTGGACTGGGCGATCAGATCGCAACAGAAGCTGACCAACGCGAAATCCTTGCTTGGGTTAACGAGCTTTATAGGTCAATAGCACGATAAGGATCACGAGTGATACATCTTTGAGCCGCAACTGAATTCCGAAACCGCGGGCTGCCGCCTAACCCCCGCTTTTAGCCGACCGCTTCGCGGTGGCTGATGCGCGAGCCGTTAGG
This sequence comes from Chloroflexota bacterium, assembly GCA_017743695.1. Lineage (GTDB taxonomy): Bacteria > Chloroflexota > Anaerolineae > Anaerolineales > Villigracilaceae > 630D-37. Next base: position 2,593 of record JAGHYK010000228.1, on the reverse strand, counting down.
CTCGCTAGACCTTCTAGGCTGTCAAGTACAGGAGACGCGATGACCGAGCCAGCACGCGATGACCGCATTCTGCCAGTGACTCGAGCCGTGGCGCTCGGCGTCATCCCCTTTCTAGTCCTGGCGTTCATTATCTTGTACCTGTTTCCGCAGTTCTCCGGAGAACGCTTTGCGTGGCAGATCAAGCCGAGCCTGATGGCCGTGTATATGGGGGCCGGCTATCTCGGCGGAGCGTACCTGTTTCTTCAAACGGTCGTGGGCCGCCGCTGGCATCGGGTTGCTGCGGGTTTTCCGGCGGTATCCGCGTTCACTGTGACCATGCTGCTTGCCACCGGTTTGCATTGGAGCCGGTTTGATGTGACCCATTTCCCCTTTCAACTCTGGCTGGGCTTGTATGTGGTTACGCCGATCTTAGTGCCTTGGCTGTGGTGGCACAATCGGCCGACCGACCCTGGCACAGCCGAGCCCGGCGATGTCGCTGTGCCAAATGGGGTCCGATGGGCTGTTCGGGGATTGGGTGCCGGGATGGCGTTTATGGCTGTTATCGGCTTTATCGCCCCGCAGCTTCTGATCAACCTCTGGCCGTGGTCGCTGACACCGCTTACCGCTCGCGTGCTGGCTGGATGGGGTGCCTTATTGGGAGTAGGCAATCTGGTCATCGCAAGGGATACGCGGTGGAGCGCCTGGCGAGTCGGCGTCGAGAGCATCGCGCTCTGGCATGTACTCTACCTGATCGGGTCGGTTATGCATTGGCAGGACTTTAGCTATGGACGCTGGCTAAACTGGTATACGATGAGCGTGATCGGGGTGCTGCTGCTCATCGGCACGCTGTATGTTCGCTTAGAATTCGAGCGCCGGCGCGGTTCACCTGCCTGAGACGGGCCAACCATGTGTTGCAGCCGATTTGTTCCGCTGCGCTTCGCGGCGCGGCTGAAGCGCATGCCGTTAGGTGACAGTACGATTGCGGTGATGGAGGAACTCAATGAAAGTTTGCATTGTCGGCGCCTCTGGAAAACTCGGGCAGTACATGGTGCAGCACGCGCTGAACCGCGGCTATGTCGAACGTTAGGCAGATTTCGAAACTGGGCAGGACGTGTTAGCGTAGTGTGCTTTCGAAGGCGCCGGACATTCTCAGCCGGTCGGCCAACCCGAGGTGAGAGATGGATACGTGGAAACCCGATCGCCTGCTGAAAGTCCTGTTGTCTTGGACGGCCTGCACGTTCATTGTTTTCTGGCTACCGGCCGTGCGAGGGCTTTTCGATGGCCCGACCTACACCTGGGGCGTTTTCGGAGGGTTGGGCGGAAGTGGTACTTCGGGTGATTACTGGTTCCCTGTCCTGGGTTCCATTGCGGCAATTGCGATCCTTTATCTTGGCTGGCGTGGGGCACAGCAGCCCTTTGCCTGGCTCCTGCTCGGCTGGCATCTGTCCCTGGCGGCCGGCGCCCTTTGGCTGGCGAGTACGCAACCGGAGTCTTTCCGCTTCCGCGGCGATACGCTCGGGGTTGATTTCTCGCTCGCCTGGGCAGGACCAATCCTGTTCGGCGGTTTTGCGGTCCTCGCGGGGCTTTGGGTGGCCCGGAACTATCGGAATTCTCGAAGCCGGCGGATTCCGTCATGGAACGAGCGAAATACGCGGCTCATGTGGCTGGTGGTCGGCATCATCCCACTACAGTTCATTCTCCTCCGCTACGGGCAGCCGCACGGTACGACCGATCAGATCGGGGTGTTGCTCACGCTTGCCCAATGGGGATTGCTTAATGCTGCACTCTTTCCGTGGCCTGCTCCAGAGAAGATCAAGGCAGACGTGGCGCACCGGTCCGCGCCCGCCGATTGAGACCCTGAGGCAAGATCACCGTCACGGAATCTACCCAACAGGGCGTTGGGCGGCTTTATAGGGAGATTGTGTGCTGGTCAACCTGGTCTAAATGATGACAGAGCATCGTGTGACAACCAAAGCGGAACTGCTTGCCGATATCCAGCGTTCCTGGGACGCTCTCAACGTTACCTTAGAGCGCCTGACCGAATCGCAAATGACTTTGCTTCAAGACGAGCAAGGTTGGACTGTCAAGGATCACCTCATTCACCTCATGCGTTGGGAGCGTTCCGTCGTATTCTTCTTGCAGAACCAGCCACGGCATGCTGGTCTGGGAGTTGATGAAGCCCTGTACTTGAACGGGTCAGTCGATGAGATCAATGCCGTCATCTTTCAACAGTGCAAAGACCTGCCGCTTCAGGATGCATTAGCACAATTTCGTGATGTGCATCAACAGTTGTTGAAGTTGCTGCAACCTCTAACCGATGTAGACTTACAAAAGCCTTATCGCCACTATTTGCCTGATGAGCCAGGCGATGATGAGGGTCCACCCGCCTTGAATGTGATCTACGGTAATTCGGCCCATCACTTTGCAGAGCATCAGAGCTGGATCGAAGCATTAGTTAAAGGGGCGTCATAGCCTGGATATAATATAGTGGCAGGTCACCCAACAAGCGCATCCACCCGACAGGCTTCGCCTTGCTGTGCTCAACTCGCCTGCAGCTAGCTAGTACCTTGTCAAGTTTATTTCTGTGATTCGAGAGCGTCCGATCGTTCGGTTG
>JAGHYK010000227.1 GCA_017743695.1 Chloroflexota bacterium | reverse complement strand
AGTGCTGGTCATAGGATTCCTCCAAAAGGTGGATGGCAGACATAAAAGCGCGTAATGGGTTCAGCCAGGCCAGTTCCTCAATGGTATAATTATTCCACGTTTTGCGAAAGGAGGTGAGCATAGAGCCTGCGTGACATATCCAACCCTGTTCTATCCCGTTTTTCACGATACCCCTATTCCTTTCAGGAGGAGAGTATGAAAGCGAAAATTCTGTCTCTGCTTGGCGTTCTGGTGATTGCCAGCCTGGTGCTGGCCGCCTGCGCCCCGAAGACACCCGTTGCGACGCAGCCCCCGGCCACACAGGGCCCGACCGCTGCGCCTAAGGAAGCCCCTACGGAAACCCCCACTCCGGTACCGCCTCTCGCCACCTATGACGGAAAATCGCTCTCGGTCCCGGATTGCGATTACGGCGGTGAATTCAAATCCATCGAGGCCACGGACAAATACACTGTCACCTTCACCCTCTGCCGCCCGGATCCCGCTTTCCTGTCCAAGATCGCTTTTTCGGTGTTTGGCATCCTGCCGAAGGAATGGATTGAGAAGACGGCCGGCCCTGATAAGCGAACCACAGAAGGCCTGGAGAAGCCGGTGGGCACCGGTCCCTACATCTTGAAGGAGTGGAAGCGCGGCGATAGCATCGTCTTCGTCAAGAATCCCGATTACTGGAATAAAGATGCCGTGATCGGTGCGGATACGCTGATCTTCCGCTGGCAATCCGAATCCGCCGCCCGGTTGAATGAGTTGAAGGCCGGTACCGTGGATGGCATTGACAACGTGGGCGCGGCCGATTTTGAGGCTGTGCGCAGCGATCCGAATCTGCAACTGGTGGTGCGCCCGGCGCTGAATGTATTCTATATCGGCATGGTCAACACGGTTGCACCGTTCGATAATCAGAAAGTGCGCCAGGCGCTGGCCATGGGCATTGACCGCAAGCGCATTGTGGATTCGTTCTACCCGGCCGGCTCCGAAGTCGCCACCCACTTCACCCCCTGTGCCATCCCGAACGGCTGCGCGGGACAACCATGGTACGATTTCGATCCCGACAAGGCCAAACAGTTGCTGGCGGAAGCTGGCTACCCGGATGGCTTCAAGACCAAAATCTACTATCGCGATGTGGTGCGCGGTTACCTGCCTGAACCAGGGCGCGTCGCCGAGGAGATTCAGGCCCAGCTCAAGCAGAACCTGAACATTGATGCCGAGATTGTGGTCATGGAATCCGGCGCCTTCATTCAAGCGGCCAGCGCCGGCAAACTGGATGGTCTATACCTGCTTGGTTGGGGCGCAGACTATCCGCACGTCACCAACTTCCTGGATTATCACTTTGGCAAGGATACTCAGCAGTTTGGCAAGATACCGCCCGAAATTTACGAGCCGCTGATCAAAGGCGCTCAGATCGCGGATCCGGAACAGGCCAAACCCTACTACGAGCAGGCAAACAACGCAATCCGCGAGTTCGTGCCGATGATCCCGGTGGCGCATGGCGGTTCGGCGACTGCGTATCGCGCCGATGTGCAGAATCCGCAGGCCAGCCCGCTCTCCAATGAACTCTTTGCCTTCTCCAGGCCCGGCGACCGCAACACCTTCGTCTGGATGCAGAATGCGGAGCCGATCAGCCTGTTCTGCGCGGATGAGAGCGATGGCGAATCCCTGCGCGCCTGTGAGCAGGTTATCGAGTCCCTGTACTCCTATGAGATTAACGGGACGGCTGTCAAACCGGCCCTGGCTGAATCCTGCGAACCGAACGCTGACCTGACGGTATGGGTCTGCAAGCTGCGCCAGGGCGTGAAATTCCACGATGGCAGCGAGCTGGATGCCGAGGATGTGGTGGCGACCTTCAACATGGGTCTCAACCCGGCCTCCCCGACCCACGTCGGCAACAGCAATCTCTGGGATTACTACTCGTACCTGTGGGGCTTGATGGAGAAGAAATAGCCCTCCGCTATGTTCGTGACCTTGCAGGATGGTGGGTTTCCACCATCCTGCATTGCTCATGGAGGCACATGACATGATCTGGCAATACATCTTGCGTCGGCTGCTTGCGGCGCTTCCGGTCTTGTTTGGCATCCTGCTGGTCACCTTTGCGCTGGCCCGCCTGATCCCTGGCGATCCGTGCCGCGCCATTCTCGGGGAAAAAGCCACCCAGGAGGTCTGTGATCGTTTCATTGAGCAACATGGGCTTAACCGACCGATTCCGGTGCAATTCGGCATTTACCTGCAAGAAATTGCGCGCGGCGATTTCGGCTCTTCCATTCGCTATGGCCTTCCAATTACCCGTTTGTTGATTGAACGCCTGCCGACCACCATTGAATTGAGCCTGGCGGCGCTCTTCGTCAGCATTCTGATTGGCATTCCGCTGGGCGTGCTTTCTGCTGTCAAGCATAATTCCTGGATAGACGTGCTGACCATGCTCTGGGCCAATATCGGCGTTTCGATGCCGGTGTTCTGGCTGGGATTGATCCTGGCCTATGTGTTCTCCCTGCTTTTGAAAGATACTCCTTTCTGGCTGCCGCCTTCAGGGCGCCTGAGCGCTGGTATGATCAGCACTCCTTTCTACGAAGTATGGGGATGGAGCCTGCCTGAAAGTGGAGTTCTTCCTGGCCTGGCCCGATTTCTCTCCAATCTTTACATTTTGAATGCGCTGTTGACGCGGAACTGGGGGCTGTTGAAAGATGCGATCCAGCATCTGATCCTGCCGGCGATGGCGCTGGGTACGATCCCCATGGCGCTGATCGCCCGCATGACGCGCTCCTCGATGCTCGAAGTATTGGGACAGGATTACGTGCGCACGGCGCGGGCCAAAGGGTTGCCCTATCGCGTCGTGGTCTTGAAACATGCCTTTCGCAACGCACTCCTGCCGGTCTCGACCGTGATCGGGCTTTCTCTGGGCAGTCTGCTGGGCGGCGCCGTTTTGACCGAGACCATCTTCGGGTTTTCCGGCGTCGGCCGCACTCTGTATGATGCCATCACTGCGCGCGATTATGGCATTGTCCAGGCGTTTACGGTGGTGATTGCTATCTTTTTCGTCATTATCAACCTGCTTGTGGATATTTCCTACGCCTATCTCGATCCTCGCATTCGACTGGATTAGATATGACGACTGTCTCTACCCTGGATGCTGAAGGTTTGCGTTCGGTCAGCCTGTGGCACATTACCTGGCGGCGCCTCTTTCGCCGTCGTTCTGCAATCGTGGGCATGGTGATCCTGGGAATTCTGACCTTTATCGCCCTGACGGCCCCCTGGCTTGCCCCTTATGATCCGTATCAGGTTTTGATCGGCGTCGAACCGGTACAGCGACGGGAGGCCCCCTGTATTCATCTGCTTGGATGCCCCAAAGAGAAGCCCCAACACATCATGGGCATTGACGGGAATGTGCGCGATCAGTTCAGTCGCATTCTGTATGGGGCGCGTCTGAGCCTGATGATCGGTTTTGCCACCGTAACCTTTGCCATTGTGATCGGCACGGTGTTGGGCGCGATCGCAGGCTATTTCGGCGGCTGGCTGGATAACGTGATCATGCGCGTCATGGATGTCTTGCTGGCCTTTCCGGCGCTTTTGCTCGCCATTGCCATTGTTACCGTGCTGGGGCCTGGGCTGATCAATGCCCTGATCGCCATTGGCATTGTTTCCATTCCGGCCTATGCCCGCGTGGTGCGTGCCAGCGTCCTTTCTGTGCGTGAGATGGATTATGTGGCTGCTTCCCGTGCGCTGGGAGGAAGTTCGTTCCATATTCTCTTCCGAAGGATTCTGCCCAACGCGCTGACTCCGCTGATCGTCCAG
>JAGHYK010000226.1 GCA_017743695.1 Chloroflexota bacterium | reverse complement strand
GGAAAGCCCGTCCTACAGTCTTCCCTCTACCGTTTGACGGGCTGGAAAGCCCGTCTGCAGTCATCTATCGTCTACCGTCCATCCCACTCTCTGTCGTTGGCGTCCGTCGCCTGTCCCGCGGTCTGCCGTCTGCGGTCCGCGGTCTCCATTCGTTGATTCGTTCCCCATTCGTTGACGGTCCGCCTCCCCCGACAGGCTCGAAAGCCCGTCCTGCTGCCGTCCGCGGTCCGCGGTCTGCTGTCCACCGTCCGTCGTCTCTTCTCCGTGGTCTCTGTGGTGAAAGAAAATTCCCTTTTGCAGTGAACTCAGGGATATAATAAAAATAGCCGTGAGATTCTGGAGGAAAGAGGAAGGATGAGCACGCGGACAGATATTCGCCCTTCGCCGATTGCCGGACTGTGGTACGAGGGGGAGCCACGGAGACTGGCAAAAGTGGTAGATGCGTACCTGGATCAGGCGCAAATTCCTGAACTGGAGGGAGAAATCGTGGGGGTGATTGCGCCTCACGCCGGGCATCGCTATTCGGGTGCAGTAGCAGGTTACGCCTTTGCAACAGTACGCGGGCGCAGCTATCCCCTGGTGGCCGTGATCTCCCCCATGCATCATCCGTATTTCCAGCCTTTGCTTACCTCGGCCCATCAGGCCTATGCGACCCCTTTGGGGGTCATCCCCATCGCCCACGACGTGGTGGCAGCGCTGGATCAGGCCCTGAAACGGCGATTGGGATACGGCCTGAGCCCGGTACGCAACGATGCGGAACATTCCCTGGAGATCGAATTGCCCTTCCTGCAGCGAGCCCTGAGCGAGCCGTTCATGTTGCTACCGGTGATGGTGCGCGCCCTTGACCCTCGTGTTTCGCAGGCGCTCGGCGAGGCGCTGGCGGAGGTGCTTGCCGATCGCTCCGCGTTGCTGGTCGCCAGCACCGATCTCTCCCATTACTACGATCAGCAAACCGCTCTGAGCCTGGACCGCGCGATGCTGGAGCAGATCGAGGCCTTTTCGCCCGAAGGCGCTTTTGAGGTGGAAGCGCAGGAAAAGGGCTACGCATGCGGCCTGGGCGCTGTGACTGCCGTGCTCTGGGCGGCGCGCGCCCTGGGCGCGGACCGTGTGCGCCTGCTGCGACACGCCACCTCCGGCGACGTGACCGGAGATTACTCCCAGGTTGTCGGCTATGCAGCCGCCGTGATCCTGAAGACAGCGCGCGTATGATCCCACGTCACCTGCGTATTGCCGGCTTCCTTTCCTACCGCGATGCGGTGGAGATAGACTTCACGCGCTTCGATCTGGCCTGTATCTCCGGCCATAATGGCGCAGGGAAGTCGTCCCTGTTAGATGCCATTACCTGGGCGCTCTTCGGCGAGGCGCGCGGCCGGCAGGAGGCGGTGATCAACCTTCAATCCCCGCGTGCCAGGGTGGATTTCACGTTCGAGCTGGAGGGGAACGTGTATCGCGTCGTGCGCTCGCTGGAGCGCGGCAAGTCGGTGGTGCTGGAGTTCGAGCTACAGGATGGTCACCATTCGGCGCCATCCTGGCGGCCGCTCACAGAACGAACCGTGCGCGAAACGCAGGCTCGCCTGGAATCCCTCCTGCGGATGGATTATGAGACCTTCATCAATACCTCTTTCTTCTTGCAGGGAAAAGCGGATCAGTTTGCCCAGCAGACCCCCTCCCGTCGCAAAGAGGTGCTGGCCAGTGTGCTCGGGCTGGAAATCTGGGAGAGTTACCGCGAACGCGCCGCCGAACACCGCCGCCAGCTGGAGGAGGAGCTGGCGCGACTTGAGGGCTCGCTGAAAGAGATCGAGCAGGAGCTGGGGGAAGAAGCGACGCGCCAGGAGGCGCTGCGCAGGGCCGAAGAGCAATGGCAGCAATGTATTCGGCGGCGCCAGAAGCAGGAAGAGTGGGTAAATCAGCTCCGGGACTCGCTCAAACTGTTCGAGATGCGAAAACATGAACTCGAAGCGGCCAGAGATGCGCTGAGAAAGCAAGAGGAAAAATATGCAGCGCGGGCCAGGCAGATTCAGGAAGAGCAGGAAAAACTTCATCGCCTTCAGGAAATCCTGCAGCAGGAGCAGGAAATTCGGGATCGCTATCATCGCCGCCAGGCCTTGCGCGCCGAACTGGATTCCCTGGAGGCATTGCGTTTCCGCTTCAGCGAAGTGGAAACGCAGCGGAAGAGCGTAGAGCAACAGGTGCAGGAGGCGCGCGTGCGCCTGGAACAGGAATTGCACCATCTGCAGGACCAGGCCACACGTCTGCAGGAGGCGCAGGCGCAGATTCCTTCCCTTGAAGCAGAACTCAAACATCTGCAGCAGGAAATCGCCACGCTGCAGGCCCGGCTCGAAACCTTCGAGGAAAATCAAAAGCAGCGCGAGGCTTTGCACCAGGAAAAGGCCGCACGAGACAGCGAGAATCGGGAGCTAAAGCGTCAGATGGATGCCCTGAAGGAACGGCTGGATCGCCTGGAGGAGGCCGGCGCACGTTGCCCGCTCTGTGGCCAGCCCCTGACTGCGGAGCATCTTGAGCGCACGAAGCAGGAGATCACCCTGGAAGGAAAAGAAATGGGGCGCCGCTATCGCGAGAACCTGAGACGCTCCCAGGAGATTGAAGCGATTTTGCGCGCCCTCGCCGATCCGCAAGAGGGAAATCGCCTGCTTCAGCAGATGCAGGAACGCATCGCTCAGCGTGCGACAGTGGAGACCCGCTTGCAGGAATTGCATCTCCAGCAAACACGCTGGGAGGAGGAAGCTCTGCCGCGCCTGCGGGAGGTGGAGCGCCTGCTACAGGAACAGGCCTTTGCCCCGGAAGCGCAGCAGCAGTTACGTGAACTGGAACAGGCTTTGCAATCGTTGGGCTACGATCCTGCCTCTCATCGCGCCCGGCAGGAAGAATTCCAGTCGCTGCAGGGGGTGGAGGAGGACTATCGCCTTTTGGAGCAGGCGCGGTTTGAAATTGCCAGCATCGAAAAATTGATCGCTGAATGGAGCGAAGATCAGAACAGGTTGCAGGAGGACATCGAGCGTCAAAAGAAGGAGATTGCCGATCTGGAAACGAAATTGCAACCGTTCCAGGAGCTAAAAGCAAAACTGGAACAGGCCGAGGACGAACTGCTCATGCTCAAAGAGGCTGAAAATCAGGCCCTGGCGGAGGTCGGCGCGCGACGTCAGGCGGTTGAGGGGCTTGAGGCACAGCGTCAACGCGCCCGGCGCCTGCAACAGGAAAAGGAGCAGCTCCAGGCCCGTATCGGTCACTATCGCGCCTTAGAACGCGCTTTCGGCAAAGATGGCGTCCCGGCCCTGCTGATCGAGCAGGCTCTGCCTCAGATCGAGGCCCAGGCCAATGAAATCCTGGATCGCCTGAGCAACGGTCAGCTCTCCCTGCGTTTTATCACGCAAGCAGAATATCGGGATAAGCGGCGCGAGGACCGCAAGGAAACGCTGGAAATCCAGATCAGCGATCCCAGCGGTGTGCGGCCGTATGAGATGTATTCGGGTGGCGAGGCGTTTCGCATAAACTTTGCGCTACGCCTGGCGCTGGCACAGGTGCTGGCACATCGCCGTGGCGCACGCCTGCAAACGCTGATCATTGACGAAGGCTTTGGCTCCCAGGATCCGCAGGGGCTGCAACGCCTGGTCGAGGCCATCAACCTGGTGAAGCCACAATTCGCCAAAATCCTGGTGATCACCCACCTCGACGAGCTAAAAGATGCTTTCCCGGTGCGCATCGAGGTCGAAAAAGGGCCACGCGGCTCGAATGTGCGCATCATTGAGTTTCTCGATAGCGATACGGGTTAGACCGCAGACCGCAGACGGCAG
>JAGHYK010000225.1 GCA_017743695.1 Chloroflexota bacterium | reverse complement strand
GGCAAAGCATTCCGTTCACCCTTACCGCTGTCCTCTGAGCCAAACGTTAGGGCAGCTCTGAATGGGAAACGGTTTGAATTGGAGGTGTGTGGCTGTGGAAAAGCGCAATCCGACATTGTCGGTTTTTACCATTGTTCTTAGCCTGCTTTATGGGGTTATTGCAAGCGGGCAAATATTGGGATTTTGCAAACTTTATAAATCGTTTCTGGCGATCCCCCTAAGCCTTGGCCTGGCGGTAGTGGTCTTTATTATTTACAAGCGCAGCAGTAACCAGTTCCTTGATAGTTTTAATCATGAAACTGGGACACCAGAGAATACCTGGTTGACTACTGCCTTCATTATCAGTGGACTTCTGCTTTACATTTTGTTGGTTTTTTACCCGTTGGTTCATTGGCCTTATTCACCGATCTCCACCAAATTAAACTGGGATGCGGGTTTATACCACTTCCCAAAAGCTGCTGAGATGATTTCGACTGGCTCAGCGTGGGATTTAAGCATCGCTTATGGGGAATACCCGTTCGGTTACGAATCCTTGATTGCATTGTCTTTACTGATTAATCACAGTGGATTGCTGATCGGGACCGTCCATGCACTCATCTCCCTGTTCTTGCTTCTTGTAATGGGGCTTTTGATTTTCCAGCGAACGAAAATATCCCAAGCGCCAGTCTTCCTATTGCTCAGTATGCTTTTCTTGGGTTATCGGTTGGCGCGCGATTTTGACGGTAACATCTGGTGGATTTTCTGGCCACAGATTACCCTGATCGGTAAAAATGACGTGTTGCTGGCTGCTGCGTTATTGGCAGTACTTCTCCATACCCCAGCCTCTCGCCAAGGCCCCTTTTTCCCGTTCGGTCTGGCCGTGGCGAGTATGGTGGCGATCAGCGTCAAACCAAATGCTGCCTTGACGGTATTGTTTGCCTGGGTAGTGATGCTGTTTTTTCTCTGGCGTTCCAGGAAACTGCAGGCACATCGGAAACAATTGTTGCTTAGCGGATTCGTTATTTTGCCTGGCGGGTTGTGGATTATCCGCAATCTGGTTGTTCAAGGTTTGCTTTTTAGTCCGGGCTCCATGCGTCTCTCCACACAGAGTATTGCCAGCAACCTGACCAATCCCTATTTCTACAAATATATTCCTTCCCATCTTTATATAGTGCTTGCTATTATTGTTTTGGCGGCACTTGTTTCGGTGTTCAAACGTTCTCTGCGCTATGATGTAATCGTGGTGCTGGTATTGTTGATAACCTTTGCTTTAACTCCTGCCTCGGCGTTCTCCGGCTCCACACAGGAGCGAGCCCAGATTGCATGGCGTTTTGCCATGGCTTTGCTGGCATATATCCTTGTTTTGCTCATGGCTTTGTTCGAGCCGGTCATTTTGCCCGTTTATCGGTGGATCGCTCGTAAAAATTTTGTTGCCATTCCGTTGGCTCTGCTTGTTCTGGCTTTCGGAAGTTGGTGTGTCTGGTCACAGCGGGATTTGCTGGCGACCTACCCGGAAAACGAGATTGTCTTGCATGATCAGTATCGTCAGTCAGTGGGCGTGGACGGTTATCATAGCGCCTATGATTACGTGCAGAAAAACGTGCGTAACTCAGTAGTCATCATCGAAAATGGATTACCTTACTACCTGTACGACCCAGAGTTTACAAACTCTGTCACCCGTTCCCGCCCAGCAGATTATATTGTTTATCTTCGGACTTCCTGGATAAACGAAGGTGGCTACCCCGAAACTCTTAACCAACCGGAGTGGTCACAAACCTGGCTGCTCGTTTACGAGGATGCGGAAGGCAGGGTGTACAAGCGTAGATGAGAGCGTATTCGCTTATCATTCACACCTTCAACGATGGGCAGCATATCGGACAGCTGTTGGAACAGGTGGGCTGTCAGACACTGTGGCGGTTCACAGGAGGCGCTGGGACTTTTTGCTGCGAAGACCCTGCGCCTCCTTTTTTACTTCTCCAACCATCCGCGCTCCGACCGTCTGCGCAGGCAATCCCGTGGCCCATCGCTTGGGTGACTATCCATTTGCTACCTGCTGCCCATACTCCAACAACTGACGCACTCGCGACGGGGAGCGACCCTCGGCGTATACTCGGAGCACCGGCTCCGTGCCCGAAGGGCGGATTAAAAGCCACGAGTCATCTTCCAGGATGTACTTGATCCCATCCAGATCGCGCACTTCAACCACGCGTGCCCCGTCCAGCATCGCCGGAGCCTGGCGACGCAGGCGTTGTGTCATTTCGGATTTACTCACCGGTCGTGCCAGTCGCAGGTCCACCCGCTCGTAAAAAGCCGGCCCCACCTCTTCCAGCAATTCGTCCACCAGCTTCCCCAGCGGTTTGCCCCAGTAAGCCATCATTTCCACCAGCAGCAATCCCATGATCGGCCCGTCTCCTTCCGGAATGTGGCCTTTGAACGAAATTCCCCCCGATTCTTCGCCGCCGATGAGCACATCCTCTTGCAGCATGGAATCGGCAATGTGATTGAAACCGACCGGTGTTTCGTATACCGGAAGGCCATAGCGTTGCGCCAGCCGGTCTACCATGCGGGTTGTGGAGACGGTTCGCACCACGGCGCCGCTCAGACCGCGCACCTCTACCAGGTATTTCAGCGCCAGCGCCATGATCTTGTGCGGATCCACGAACTGGCCGCGCTCATCCATTGCACCAATGCGGTCGGCATCTCCATCCGTCGCCAGGCCGAAATCGCCCATCCCGGCGCTGATGGCGGAGGCCAGGGCGCCCAGGTAGCGCGCAATCGGCTCTGGATGAATGCCGCCGAAGCCGGGGTTCATCTCGGCGCGGATCTCGTGTATCTCGCAGCCGCTCCCTTGCAGGAAGGCCTTGATCACGCCTCGCCCCGAGCCGTACATGGAATCTACGACGAAGCGTTGGGGGCGTTCGGCAATGACATCGGTGCGGATCAGCGTTCTCAAGTGATCGAAATAGGCCGGCAGTGGGTTGAAACGCTGAATCAGGCCCAGTTCCCGCGCCTTTTCAAAATCCATCAAGTTCGGACCGCGGGCGCGCTGCTCGTTATCATTGATGTAAATCTCCACCCGTCGGCACTGTTCTGGCAGCGCTGAACCGCCGAAGGCGGCCTTTAGCTTGACGCCATTGTAGCGCGGCGCGTTGTGGGAGGCAGTGATCATCACTCCTGCTACCGCCCGTTGATGACGCACGGCGTATGAGATGGCCGGCGTGGGTGCATCGGCCTGCGCCAGAAGCACGGTGTAACCGTTGGCAGCCAGCACGCGGGCCACTTCCGCCGCATAGCGATCGGAGAGAAAACGGGTGTCAAACCCAACGACGACCAGACGCGGGTTGACTGCCTCCCCGTTGGCGCTCTTTTCCCATCCTTCTGAGGCCAGCGCATCGGCAATGGCCTGGGAGACAATTCGCAAATTGTCAAACGTGAATGTATCCGAAATAACGGCTCTCCAGCCGTCGGTGCCAAAGTGAATGGTCATACGTCTCCTCTCATGCTCAGGGAGTTGGGGTTGAGGAAGCAGGCGAAAGCGTAGCCCATTCTCCGGCCGGCGGAGTGGGCATCTGAATTACCGTGCTGAGCATCCAACCCTCCAGCCTTCGCCCCCCAAGGATTACCGCCACCCGTAGCCAGGTATCGCTTCCGACCAGCCTGGCATCCTGTGGGAAGACCTCAACCACCGTGCCGTTCGTCAGCGAAATCAACACCGGGGCGTTGAAGGAGGGCTCTTTGCGCAGGAAGGCGCCCCCACCGCGCGGTGAGCTGACGCGGCCATAGATTGGCGTCGGAACAGGCGTGATGGTGGGGGTCGGGGTGAGGGTCTGTCTCTTATACACA
>JAGHYK010000224.1 GCA_017743695.1 Chloroflexota bacterium | reverse complement strand
TTTATTCGTTAAAAAATTCGTTGACGGTATGGCCTGAAAATTATCAACAATGAGTTCACTGCAAAAAGGCGATCTTTTCACCACAGAGACCACGGAGATCACAGAGACTAAAGATAATTTTATCTTTCATTGAAAATAGGGTTGTGTTACATGCGCCTTGTGACAAAAACTTATCCTTTTATTCATAAAACTTACACGCTCTGTGTGCTCACCCCCACTGCCATCGTTGTTGCGATAGAAAATTTTCTACCGTTACATTGCGAGCCGCCGCAGGCGATGAAGCAATCCCCATATTGGCCAGAAGATTGCTTTCCCCACGCTGCGCTCGGGACATGCGCTGCGCTCGCAATGACAGGAGACGGATGATTTTTCATGGCTTGTGGTAGCCAAACCCCCTTCCCCGCAAGCGGGGTGGGATAATCAGGCGACTCGCTGCGAATTTCCTGAACGAACGATGCAGTATCCTTCTGTGCGTTGCGATGGAATGTTGTGGTAAAATGTCTGCGAGAGAATCGGTAAACGGACGAAACGCGTATGGAAACCAACATCCGCGAATTAATCCTGCGAGAACTGCCTGGCCTGATCACCCAGGACGCTCAAATTCGTGACTGGGTGCTGCAACTGGTTAAAGACTATGCTCCCAGTCGTAGCGAGACAGAGGGGCGGTTTGAACAAATGCTGGCAGAATTCCGCCAGATGCGCCAGGAAGATCAGCAACGCTGGGAAGCCACGCGTGAGGAATATGAGCGTCGCTGGCAAGAATTCATGAAGCAACAAAGAGAAGAATCTGATCGCCGCTGGCAGGAGCAAAAAGAAGAATTCGAGCGCCGCTGGCAGGAGCAAAAAGAAGAATTCGATCGCCGCTGGCGGGAGCAAAAAGAAGAATTCGAGCAACGCTGGCGGGAGCAAAAAGAAGAATTCGAGCAACGCTGGCGGGAGCAAAAAGAGGAATTCGAGCAACGCTGGCAGGAGCAAAAAGAGGAATTCGAGCAACGCTGGCGGGAGCAAAAAGAAGAATTCGAGCAACGCTGGCGGGAGCAAAAAGAGGAATCCGAGCGACGCTGGCAAGAGTACATGAAGCAACAAAGAGAAGAGTCCGAGCAGCGCTGGCAAGAGTACATGAAGCAGCAAAAAGAAGAGTCCGAGCAGCGCTGGGAAAAATACAAAACAGAGTCTGATCGTCGCTGGCAGGAATATCTCCAACAACAAAAAGCAGAAAGAGAGGAAGCCGAACGCCGCTGGCAAGAATACATGGCAGAACTTCGACGCGAGTGGGAGGAATACAAGCAGGAACAAAGGCAGTTGATGGAGCGGTTGGATCGCAAGATAGATGCATTGGGAGCGCGATGGGGCTTGCGGTCTGAGAACACGTTCCGCAATGCGCTCCGAGGTATCCTGGAAAAGACGTTCAACGTCAAAGTGGAGCGAGTCGTCTATCAGGATGAAAGCGGCGAAGTCTTCGGGCGCCCTGCCACCATTGAATTAGACATCTTGATCCATAACGGCGAAGTGCTGGCCTGTGAGCTGAAGTCTTCAGCCACCTTTAGCGATGCCTGGATCTTCGAGCGCAAAGTCCGCTTCTATGAAAAGCGCACCGGGCGCAAGGTTCATCGCGCCCTGCTGATTTCCCCCTTTATCCCTCCAAAAGAACGCAAACCGATCCGCGAGCTTGGGCTGGAAATTTACTCAGACGCTGAAGATGTAAAACCCTGAGGGCATCGCCCCTCGCGCTCCGGTCTGGTCATCTCAGCGACGCTTCTCCCATTCCATGACCGCCTGCCGAATCAACTGTTGAATCTGCGGATCCGGCACCTCCTCCACGCTTCGGTAGAGCTTTAACCCCACCACAACCTGAATCCCCCCATCTGGCCCCTCTAACAAACGAACCACCTGCGGGAACTGAACGTTTTTCAGCAATTCCTGCAGAATCTGATCCACCTGGGCAATGATGCTCAAAGGCGCCGCCGCTTCCGCCGGCGCTTTTTCCTTTGGGGGAGAGGGTGGATGGCTGGTGGAAGCAGGCACGCGGGGAGAAGCTACAGCCGCAGGAGGCGGAGTCGCCGCGGGGCGCGCGGAAGAGGCCACAGGTCCCGCTCCTGAAGGCGCACCCTGTCCACTGCTTTCAATCCAGGGGCGGATCAGGTTCAAGTGTGCGATCAACCGTTTGCGTTGCTCCGCGGTCAAAGGTGGATGAAGCAGCGCGCCATCCAGCTCCAGATTGGGCTTTCCCTCCGCATCGAGGAAGAGGCGCAGAAGAGAGGGCGGCGGTGGCGCGGAAGCCGGAGGCGGCGGTGGGCTTTTCTTTTCCATCCGTCCAATCCAGTAGCCCACCAGCACCGAGACAACCACCGAAACAACGATAATCAGGAAAATGAGCGGAAACGCGTTCATCGCTGGCATATGGCACAAAAATAACTGCTGCGCTGAGCAATGCGTAACCGTTGCACAGGTTGACCGCACCGATAGCAGGGCTGACCTTCACGCGCATAGACTTGAAAATGGTTCTGGAACTCGCCCCCCCGATAGACCCAATCTATGCTGGCACCATTGCGCTGAATCCCCTCCTTCAGGACTTGGCGGATCGCCTGCCAGAGACGGGCCGCTTCCTCCACGCTCAGGCTGGCCGCCGGACGCAGCGGGTGCAAGGAAGCACGATGCAGCGCCTCATCCGCGTAAATATTGCCCAGCCCTGCCAGGAAGCTCTGATCCAGCAACAACGGCTTGAGACGGCGGCGAGAAACGCGCAGGCGTTCCAGAAGCTGTTGCGGCGTAAACGATTCATCCAGCGGTTCTGGCCCCAGCGTTCCGAGCACTTCCCCGGCATCTTGCACCAGCCAGACCCGCCCGAATTTGCGCGGATCGTGGAAAGCCAGTATCTGCTGCTCATCGCCAGACTCCAGGAGGAGCCACAGGCGATCATGTGGCTGTGGTTGATCCCCAGGGCGACGCCATTGCAGATCGCCGCTCATGCGCAGGTGGAGCAAAAATGTATCCTGGCTCAGAGAGAAAACCAGGTACTTTCCCCGACGTTGGAGCGCGAGGATACTCTGGCCGGGCAGGCGGCGCAGCAGTTCCTCAACAGAAGGCCTGGCAACCGTGCGCGACCAGAGTACCCTGATTTCCCGAATGCGTTTCCCGCAAATCAGGGGAGAAAGCTGGCGCGAGATGGTTTCCACTTCGGGAAGTTCCGGCATAACCAGCCTCAGGCGCGCTCAAAAACCCAACGATCCACATCCCGCTTCCAGTCCACAATCTCCTGGGGTGTGAACCAGAGCGCAATTTCCGCTTCGGCGGTTTCGCGTCCATCCGAAGCATGGGTCAGATTGCGCCCGATTTCGAGCGCAAAATCATGGCGCAGCGTGCCGGGTGCTGCTTCCGTAGGGCGCGTGCTACCCATCGTCTGACGCACGGCGGCAATCGCATTTGGCCCCTCCCAGACCATGGCCATCACCGGCGCAGAGGTGATATACTCAATCAGCCCTTCATAAAAAGGCTTGCCCTTGTGAACCGCATAGTGAGCTTCCGCAAGCTCACGGCTGACTTGCAGAAATTTGGCCGCCACCAGTCGCAGGCCGCGACGCTCCAGGCGGCTGATCACCTCACCAATCAGCCCACGCTGCACCCCATCGGGTTTGACAAGAACCAGTGTACGTTCCAACGGAGACCTCCTTGAAAGGGTTTTGATGTCGCAAGGAATTTTACCATGTTGTAGCCTGCAGGGAACTCGCGGAGCTTTTCAGCGTTTTGAATTTGAATAGTGCTTCCCTCTTGAGCACTTTTCAGAAATTGCACAGGTCAGGTCACTCGATGGCGAAGAAAAACCTTGGGACAGGCTGGAAAGCCTGTCCTACAATGCTCTCCGCCCATCCTGAC
>JAGHYK010000223.1 GCA_017743695.1 Chloroflexota bacterium | reverse complement strand
GGACGGCAGACCGCCGCAGGGGGCAAACCGTCAACGAATCGGGGAACGAATAAACGAATGGGGGTTGCAGACGGCAACGAGGTATGAGTCTACTGCAAAAACTCACCACGGAGCACACAGAGTACACAGAGCGTGCAAGGTTTATGAATAAAAGGATAATTTTTGTCACCAGGCGCATGTAGAAAAATTTTCACGGCCCTATGTTTGATGAAAGATAAAATTATCTTTAGTCTCTGTGATCTCCGTGGTCTCTGTGGTGAAAAGATCGCCTTTTTGCAGGGAAGTCAGGTATAATTTCATCAACTCTTCACATTCCGGCAACGGGCATGGGCGAAATTCACATTCACGGCAACGTGGAAAACAGCAACATTGTTCAAGGCGATCATAACACCCTGAGCCTGGGCGCGCCGGCCCTCTCGGCGGCGCGGCAAAAGGAACTGACCGAACGCTACCTGCGCAGCCTGGCGGAAGCATGGCAGTCCGTGACCGTCAGCGTACATGGTGAAGACCGTTGCCTGCCGCTGGAGCGCGTCTTCTTCATGCTCCAGGCACGGGAGCGCCCTGAAGCGAAACTCACCGAACTGCCACGCCCCGACCTCGACCCGGCCGCGGCGCGCTTTCAGGATGCGGGCGCGCCCCCGGCCCCCAAGACGCCTCCGCCGCCCGTCCCGCTGGAGACGGTGTTGGGGAAGGGGGAAAACCTGGTCCTGTTAGGCGAGCCGGGCGCGGGGAAGTCTACCGCATTGCAATTCATCGGGCTGTGCTTCGCCCGCGCCGCCGAAAACTGGCATGTGGAACGGCTGAAGGTCAACCGCGCGTACATCCCCATCCGCCTGGACCTGCAAACGAGCGCCGCCAGCATCGCAACCAGAGAGGCACTGATAGACGTGCTGCGCGCCGAAGTGCGCGGCCGCCTGCAATGCTCGCCCGCTGAAGCCGAGGCTTTGCTGGAGGCCTGGAAAACCAGCCCCGGCCTGCTCGTCCTGTTCGACGGGCTGGACGAAGTGCCGGCAGACCTGCGCGAAACGGTACGCAGGCGCATTGAAACGTTTGCCCAAAGCGGCGCCGCCTGGGTGATTTTGACCTCGCGCCCGGCCGGCTTTCAACCCCTCCCTGGACTGAACGAGTACACCCTCAAGCCGTTCGAGCATCCCGAAACCGAAGCCCTGCCCTACCTGCGCGGCTGGCTGGCCGTCCTGAAAGAGAAGGAATGGACAGCAGAGCAGGCCGAGAGCGAGGCGAGGACCTTGCTGGAGAAGATGCAGGCCCGCCCGGCGCTGCGCCGCCTGTTGGATAACCCCCTGCTGCTGCGCCTGAGCGCTCAGCACTACGCTCTGAGTGGCGAGATCGCCCGCAACCGCGCCGACCTCTACCGCCTGTGGGTAGAGGAAGCCTGGCAGCGCGCCACCCGGCGCGGCGCAAAGGAAGGGAAAAAGCGACACTTCCTGCAGGCCCTGGAGGCGCTGGCCTGGCACCTGCACACGGGCGGCGGGAACGAAGAAGCCGACCTGTTGCAGGCGCTGCAGAGGTTCGGGCTGGCGCAAGAGGAAACCGCGGCCAACGACCTGCTGCGCCGCCTGCGCGAACAGAGCGGCCTGCTCGCCCGCCTGCCGCAGTCCGAAGAGGGGAAAGTGCACCTGCGCTATGCCTTCAGCCACCAGACCCTGCGCGAGTACTTCGTCGCCCTGCGCCTGCAAAGAGCCTGGAAGCAGGACGCCCGCCGCGCCCGGCACTTCCTGAAGCCGCGCCTGCACCTGCCCGAGTGGCGCGAACCGCTGGCCCTGCTGGTCAGTGCGCTGCCCGAAGGCGAGGCCCTGCGCCTGTTGAACTGGATTCTGCGCGCCCGCTCGCCGGAAGAACGCTTCCTGCGCCGCGACCTGTTCCTGGCGGCGGAACTGGCTGCGGAGAGCGGCCACGCGGAGGCGATGTGGGAGAGGCTCTGGCCCAGGCTGCGGCAGGCACTCAAGAATTATGAATGGTGGGTGCGCCGGGCGGCGGCAGATGCGCTGGGGAAGATCGGCGACCCGCAGGCCATCCCCGCTCTGCTGGAGGCGCTCAAGGATAGGGATGGAGATGTGCGCCGAGCGGTGGCGGATGCACTAGGAATTATTGGTGGCCCGCAGGCCATCCCTGCCCTACTGGAGGCGCTCAAGGATGAGAATTGGTGGGTGCGCCAGGCGGCGATGGAGGCGCTGGAGGAGATCGGCGACCCTGCTGTCTCCGCCCTCATGGAGGCACTTAAGAATAACGAGGAGGGAGTTGTGCGCTATGCGGCAGCGTGGGCGCTGGTAAAGATCGGTGTGCCTGCCATTCCCGCCCTGCTGGAGGCGTTAAAAGATGAGAATAGGAATGTGCGCTATGTAGTGGCGAATGCGCTGGGGATGATCGGCAACCGGCAGGCCATTCCTGCCCTGATCCAGGCGCTCAAGGATGAAAATGAAGATGTGCGCCAGGAGGCGGCGAGGGCGCTGGGGAAGATTGGCGACCCACAGGCCATCCCCGCCCTGCTGGAGGCGCTAAAGGATGAGGAATGGTGGGTGCGCCGGGCGGCGGCGTGGGCGCTGGGGAAAATCGGTGACCAGCAGGCCATCCCCACTCTGCTGGAGTCGCTAAAGGATGAGGATGAAAGCATGCACGATGCGGTGGCAGAGGCGCTGGGAGAGATCGGCGACCCGCAGGCTCTCCCTGTTCTGCTGGAGACGCTAAAAGCTGCTAAAGATTGGCAGGTGCGCTTGGCGGTGGCGGAGGCGCTGTGGAAGATTGGAGACCCGCAAGCCCTCCACACCCTGCTGTGGGTGCTCAGGGATGGGGACACATTTGTGCGCCAGTTTGCGGCGTGGACACTGGGAAAAGTCGGTGGCCGGCAGGCCGTCCTTGACCTGGAAGATGTGCTTAAGAAGGATGAAGATTGGTGGATGCGCCAAATTGCTGCGGCGGTGCTAGGGAAAATCGGTGAACGGCAGGCCGTCCCCGCCCTGATGGAGGCGCTTAAGGATGAGGATTGGTGGGTGTGCCGGGTAGCGGCGAAGGCGCTGGGGGAGATCAGTGACCGGCGGGCCGTCCCCGCCCTGATGGAGGCGCTCAAAGATAGGAATGAGCACGTGCGCCGGGCGGCGGCGTGGGCGCTGGGGAAGATCGGCGACCCGCAGGCCATCCCCACCCTGATGGAGGCGCTCAAGGATGAGGATGAAGATGTGCGCAAGGCGGTGGCAGAGGCGCTGGGGGAAATCGGCGACCCGCAGGCTGTCCCCGCCCTGCTGGAGACGCTCAAGGATGAGGATGAATATGTGCGCTGGGCAGCGACGATGGCGCTGGGGAAACTCTTGCCTGCCTCTCTACCCCAGAACCAAAAGGAACGCCGCGCCTGGCTAAAGCGGCTGGTTACCATCCAGCGGGTGGCGCGACGGGAAAAGAATTATGAGTTGCTTTCCACCGTCCTTGAGCGGCAGGCCGCCTGGCAGGTGGCGCTTTCCCGTTGGCAGGACCCGCTGCAACCGCCGCCTGTTCCGCCCTGGGCGCGGGGGGCGCGCTGGGCCGGGCGTGGGCTGGCGCTGTTCTTCCTGGTTGGGTTGCTGGCGGTGATCGGCGTGCTGCTCTCCGGGGCGCAGGATGTGCTCAAGGAGGCCGTGCTGCCTTACCTGCAATCGCAGCCGCTGGCGGTGGTGGCGTTGATCCTGGTCGGCGCAGCGGCAATCCTGGTCATCGGGGAGTGGGTGAGGGAGAAGATGGTCAGGTAGTCGGATGGCTCGACAATGTGTAACTACTCAGCCTTGTCATTGCGAGCCGCCGCAGGCAGCGAAGCAATCCCCATCTCGGCCAGGAGATTGCTTCGCTTCGCTCGCAACGACAGGAGACAGAGGTTTTTTCATGGCTTTCGGGCGACTCGCTGCGAATTTCTT
>JAGHYK010000034.1 GCA_017743695.1 Chloroflexota bacterium | reverse complement strand
GAAATCGGCATTCTTGCCCGCGGTGAAATACTCGATCCAGCCCGAAGAGTCAACGACGTTCATCAGCGCTCCTCATCCGCTTCTTCGCGGATGTTATCGGTATTCATTCCCTGGAAAATTCCCCGCGCCTCCTGGATGGGTGGGACGATGACCAGCCGGATCGAGTGGCGATAGGGAATGAACAGCACCTTCTGTCCAGGTTTGAGATTGAATTGTTCCCGCACCTGGCGCGGAATCACAATCTGGTATTTGCTGGAAATGGTGGTCAAGGCCTGCATTTTTACATCTCCTTTATCGAGCCAAAGGTGTAAAACACATTATACCTCTTTGTGGAGGCAAGGGCAGGGCGCTGATCGGTGCGGCCAGCGCGAAGGTTTGGGATTAAAAAATTGGGACAGGCTGGAAAGCCTGTCCTACGAGCCTGTTTTTGGACACAGGGTGGAGAGCCTGTTCCTCTACTGTCCATCGTCCATCCCGTGGTCTATCCTCCGCGGTCTGCATTCGTTTATTCGTTCCCCATTCGTTGACGGTCTGCCCTCCTGCCCCCTACCACCGTCCACTGTCCACTCCGCGCTCTGCGGTCTCTTCTGCGATTTGCCGTCCATTCGCTCAGAAGAGTGCTCAATTTTTTAGTATAATGAAAAAGCATTAACCCATAGTATGCAATTTCTGCCATCGCTGTTCAACAGGCTCTTTTACGTTAACTCGCCCTCGACGGCGGGGTGGCTTGTTTTCCTGGGCTGGATTGTCTTCGCAGGATGGCTGTTGCGCGCCTGGCGGAAGTATCAACCACCCATAGACAGGCGATTCTGGCTGATGTTCTCCGGCCTCGGCGCAGGGGTGGCACTTTCAAACCTGTTTTTGGGGATCGGTTTGAACGCAAAGGGCGCTCTGCCGGTACCCGGATTGCCCGTGGATGAAAGCACCGCGATCCTGATGCCGCTGGCAGCCATCCCCTGGCTGATCGCTGCCGGCACGCTGGGGCCGTGGGGAGGTGCGCTCATCGCCGGGTTTGCCGGCCTGCTGCGCGCCGCATTGGACACGCACAGTCCTTTTCTCCCTCTGGAATTCGCAACGTTGGGGATCATTGCCGCCGCAGGCATCCGCCAGCGTTATCGCACACCCGCCTACCGATGGCTACGGCAGCCCTTTGTGACCGCATTGATACTGATCCCCTTGCGTGTGCTTTTGTACCTGATCGGCACACTCACCCTGGACATTGGCTCTCTCCCGGCGCGGGTGGATTATGCCCTGAGCCGCTTGAGCACAGTGACGCTGGCCTTTGGCGGGGAGATGCTCATTGCCGGGATCGCTGCCCAAATCCTCTTCTGGGCTTTTCCACGCCTCTGGGGTGAAGCGCAAGAAGAACCTTCTCCCACGGAGACTCGCCTGGAAACGCGTTTCCTGTTCTGGACAGCCGGCTTTCTGCTTGTTCTGTTCGTCACTTTGCTCAGCGCTGTCTGGAGGGTGGCAGGGAGCGCGGCGCGGGATATGTTTCGCGAGCGTCTCTCAAGCGCTGCCAGCACGATCTCCCAGAACATTCCTTTTTTCCTGGAAACTGGTCAAAATCTGGTTTTTCAGATTACTTCTACCCCTCAGGCGTTGGTGGGTGAGGGGCCAGCCCTCTCCGCCATGCTGGGGCAGTTCATGCAATCAACGCCCTACTTCGATCAAATTGCCATCCTCTCCCTGGATGGAACACGTATTTACGGCGCTTACCCTCCTTCGCTCCAGGAGCGATTCCCTCTTTATCCAGAAGAGCAGGCGGCCTTGCGGTTCGCGGCGGGAGGCGCCTTATTCCAAAGCTACACCCTGCCGCCCCAAATGGGGGAAACGGCGGCGCGTGTCAGTTTTATCGGTGCGATTGTGGATGCGCAGGGAAAGAGTCAGCGCGTGTTGATCGCCCGCACACCCCTGGATCGGAATCCGCTCATTCAACCGGTCCTGGATGGTTTGCGCCGCATGGAGACGCTCCAGGGGGCTGGAATCCTGGTGGATCAGGATAACCGCATTCTCTACCATCCCAACCCAACCCAGATCATGCAACTTTCTCCCTACCCATTGCCGGTTCAGGAGGTGCAGTTTTTTGAGCAGGTGGCGCCAGATGGTACCCGTCAACTGGTCTTGATCCAGCCGGCGCCAGGACGTCCCTGGAGCGTGATCCTGGCAGTGCCGGCCCAGCAGGCACAGCAACTGGCATTGAACATCGCCGCGCCTCTGGGGATTACCCTTTTCTTCCTGACGATTGTGGCGCTCGTCACATTACGCGTTGGCTTGCGGGTGATGAGCGCTTCTTTGCAGAATCTGGCGCGAGAGGCCAACCGAATTGCCCAGGGACAACTGGATCATCCCTTGCAGGTGGTAGGATATGATGAGATTGGCCAGTTAAGTCGCTCCTTTGAGCAAATGCGCTTGAGTTTGCGGGCGCGCCTGGACGAGTTGAACCGCTTGTTGCGGGTGAGCCAGGGGGTGGCTTCCAGCCTGGAAATGCAGGATGCGCTTCACCCGGTGTTGGAGGCGGTACTGGATAGCGGCGCAAGCGCGGTACGGGTGGTGCTCTCTCCCAACATGCTGCCGGAAACCCCGGTGGAGTTGCCCACCCGCTTTGCGGCGGGTCAGAACGCAGAACGCTATGCGATGCTGGATGAGCAACTCCTTTCGCTGGCGCAGAAGCAGGAAAAGATCATTCTGCCCAATCTGACGCGCGGTCACCCATTCAGCGGCCTGTTGCCCGAAGAGCTGCCGGCGGCCTTGCTGGCGATTGCGCTGCAACACGAGCAACGCTTCTATGGCGTCATGTGGGCCGCCTGGGATCGGCCAAGGAATTTCAGCGAGGCAGATGTGCGCTTTATTTCCACTCTGGCTGGTCAGGCTGCGCTGGCTGCGGCCAATGCCCACCTGTTCCTGACGGTAGAGGCCGGGCGGCGCCAACTGGAAGCGATCCTGAACTCTTCTCCCGATCCCATCCTGGTCACCGATCCACAAAACCGTCTTTTCCTGGTCAATCCAGCCGCTCGCCAGGTGCTGCAATTACCGCCCTTGAATGGTGTTCGTCCTCCGCTTCAGAAAGTCATCCAGCAGCCGGTGCTCCTGGAACTCCTGGCCACGCCTTCGACAGAGACACGTTCCGCCGAGTTAAAGCTCCCCGATGAGCGCACCTATCTGGCGATTGCCTCTGCCGTGGTCGCCGAGGGGCGTTCGGTGGGGCGGGTGTGCATTCTGCGGGATGTGACTCACTTCAAACAGCTTGACGCGCTCAAATCGGAATTCGTCGCGACGGTAAGCCATGATTTGCGTTCGCCGCTGACCTTAATGCGTGGTTATGCCACTATGCTGGAGATGGTGGGTGAACTGAATGAACAACAGCAGAGTTATGTACGAAAGATCATCACGGGCGTTGAAAACATGTCGCGCCTGGTGAATAATTTGTTAGACCTGGGGCGCATTGAACTGGGAGTGGGGCTGCAGGTGGAAACCATCCCGATTCGGGATACGGTGGAGCACGTGATCAGCACGCTTCAACTCCAGGCAACCCAGAAGCAAATCCAGCTCACCCTGGAAGTGGCCCAAAGCCTGCCGCCCTTCATGGAAGCCGATCAGGCATTGCTCCATCAGGCAATTTATAACCTGGTGGAAAACGCGCTGAAATACACGCCGGAAGGCGGGCGGGTCACGGTGCGCCTGCGCCCTGAAGGGGAATCCGTGGTGTTTGAAATTCAGGATACCGGGATTGGGATCGCGCCCAGCGATCTGCCACGTCTGTTTGAGAAATTCTATCGCGCCCGTCAACGCGAGGCCCGTGCCCAGCATGGAAGCGGCCTGGGATTGGCCATTGTGCGCTCCATCGCTGAGCAACATGGGGGGAAAGTATGGGTAGAAAGTGAGCTGGGCAAAGGAAGCACGTTCTATTTGCAAATTCCACTCAAACAAAAGCAAAAAGCGTAAATCGGGATATAATCAAAGGTCTGGCTATGACACCTGAATCGAATGGAACTTCTACCTCTGTCATTTATCGCGCCACAAAATATAAACCGCGCCCTACGTTGACTTCCTGGCTGATTGGCCGTCCGCTCTCCACCGCTGACGCGCCCCATCAGACGATTGGAAAAGCAGTGGGGCTGGCTGTTTTTTCTTCGGATGCGCTTTCCTCTACCGCTTATGCCACGCAGGAGATCATGGTCATTCTGGCTGCTGCGGGAACGGCGGCCCTGAGTTACGTCTTCCCCATTTCGCTGGTGATCGTCGTCCTGCTGGCGATTGTAGCCATTTCCTATGAGCAGACGATCCATGCGTATCCCGATGGGGGTGGCTCTTACATCGTCTCCCGTGACAACCTGGGGCAACTTCCAGGGCTTGTTGCTGCTGCGGCGCTGCTTACCGATTATGTTTTGACGGTGGCCGTATCTATCTCTTCAGGCGTGGCGCAGTTAACTTCGGCCTTTCCGGTTCTGTTCCCCTATCGCGTGTGGATCGCACTGGGCTTTGTGGCCTTCATCACAATCATGAATCTGCGGGGCGTTCGGGAATCTGGAGCCGTGTTCGCCATCCCCACCTATTTTTTTATCAGCATGATGTACCTGGTTGTCGGGAGCGGTCTGATCCAGTACTTTCGAGGAACCTTAGGGGTTGTGAGCAATCCTCCGCCCCTGTCTCTGGAGCATACCGTGGAGGCAATCACGCCGTTCCTCCTGCTTCATGCATTTTCCAGCGGAACCACTGCGCTGACCGGGATTGAAGCCATCTCCAATGGGATCACAGCCTTCCGGGAACCGCGCAGTCGCAATGCCGGCATCACGTTGATGTGGATGGCAGGCATTTTGAGTACGCTCTTTCTGGGCATTTCATTTTTGAGTATGCACATCAGCGCCGTCCCCTCGGAAAACGAGACGGTCATTTCGCAACTGGCGCGCACCGTTTTCGGCGGGCAAGGGATTCTGTATCTGGCTACGATTGCGGCCACCATGCTGATCCTGATCCTGGCCGCCAACACTTCATTCGCGGATTTCCCCCGTTTGAGCGCCTTTGTCGCGAAGGACGGCTACCTGCCACGTCAGTTGACGTATCGCGGCAGCCGCCTGGTTTACTCGAATGGCATCTTGCTGCTGGCGTTCCTGGCCTCACTTTTGATCATCGGCTTTCAGGCCAGCGTCACACGCCTGATCCCGCTGTATGCGATTGGTGTATTTCTGGCATTTACGCTCTCCCAGGCCGGGATGGCGCGCCGCTGGTGGAAGGTTGGAAAACTGGGTCCCGGTGAAGAAAAACAAGAGAGGGCTTCTACCCTCCGTTATGACACCCTCTGGCCTGTTAAAATGGTGGTCAACGGCTTTGGGGCTGTGTGTACGTTCGTGGTCATGCTGATTTTTGCTTTTACAAAGTTTGCAGATGGCGCCTGGCTGGTGATCCTGATCTTTCCGCTGTTGATCGTCCTCTTCCTTTCCATTCATCGCCATTATCAGGACCTGGCGAAAAAACTTTCCCTGGAGGAATTCGGTGAAGCAGCGCCGATTGCCGTTCGTCATCGTGTTTTCCTGCCCCTGAGCGGCGTGCACCGGGGAACGCTGGCGGCCTTGCGTTATGCCCAAAATCTTTCGGAGGATATTACCGCCATTCATGTCTCGATTGATCCAGAGGAAACAGAGAAGGTACAACGGAAATGGGAGCGCTGGGGCGATGGTACCCGTCTGGTGGTCCTGGATTCTCCCTATCGGCTGTTTCTGGAGCCGCTGCTTGACTATCTCCAGGATGTGATCGCCCAGCGCCAGCCCCATGAATTGATCACCATCGTTGTACCGCAATTTGTGCCCTCCAGTCGCTGGCATGAATTTTTACACATGCGCACGGCGGACTTGCTGCGCGATCAACTTCTTTCCTATCCGGGGGTGGTGATTGTGGATGTGCCCTATCAGGTGTAGAGCAGGCGAGGCACGGGCGAGGGCCATCGAAAGCCTGGGGCGGCACCTGCGCCGCGGGCGCGGCGCGGAAGCCACAGGTCGCAGCGGGAAGGCGCTCTTCGCAGCGATGCTTCAGGACGGATTCTATCAAGCATACCATCGGTGATCGGGAGAGGTATTCATGAACTATATTATCGTTGGCTGTGGTCGCATTGGCTCTTTGCTGGCCTACCGTTTGTTCCAGCGAGGCCATTCCGTGACCATCGTGGATCACAATCGCGAGGCGTTTCGGCGTTTGCATCCCGCATTTCGCGGGCGCATTTTGACAGAAGATGTGTTGCGAGAAGGGACGCTGGTGCACGCCGGGATCGAGGAAGCAGATGGCCTGGCCGCGGTGACGAATGTGGACGCGCTGAATGCGGTGGTGGCGCATGTGGCACGCGCCTTTTACAATGTTCCCATCGTGGTAGCGCGCAACTATAACCCTGCGCTGCGCCCAATGTTTGAAGCGTTCGGCTTACAGGTGGTCAGTTCTACGACCTGGGGAGCCCAGCGCCTGGAGGAAATCCTTTCTGCCGCCAGCGGCCGGGTGGTGTTTTCGGCCGGGAATGGGGAGGTGGAGGTGTATGAGGTGATCATCCCGGCCGGCTGGAAAGGCAAATCGCTGGGCAGTCTGCTGGAGGGCACAGAGTGTTTGCCGGTTGCACTTACCCGCGCCGGCCGCTCGATGTTGCCTGCTATGGAGAGCCTTCTGGAGGAGGGCGATATGCTGAACGTCAGCGCAACCTTTGAAGGCATTTCAGCGCTTCTCCAACGCTTGAAGCGGGAGGGATGAGGATGTTTGTTTTTGTTGCTGGCGGTGGTCGCACCGGGTCACGACTGGCTTACCTGCTACAACAACAGGGGCATGAGGTACGGGTGATCGAATCCCGGAGCGATTTGCTCAATCGTTTGCATCACGAGTTGCCCACGGAAGTCATTTATCAGGGCGATCCCTGCAATCCCCAGGACCTGGAAAACGCCGGCCTGGGGCGGGCCAACGTGCTGGTTGCCTGTCTCAGCGACGATGCGACCAATCTTGTGGTGTGCTATCTGGGACATACGCTGTTCCACGTGCCGCGGATCATTGCCCGCGTCAACAATCCCCAGGATGCCTGGCTCTTCAATGAGAAATTTCATGTGGATGTGGCGCTCAGTCAGGCGGACATTCTGGCCAGTTTGATTCAGGAGGAGATGTCGCTGGGGGATATGATGACCTTGCTCAAGCTACGCCGTGGCCGCTACTCGCTGGTGGAAGAAAAGGTGCCGGCGGGTGCCAGGGCGATAGGCATTCCGCTGAAAGATTTAGGCTTGCCGGAAGAATGCGTGATCGCCGCCATCATTCGCAAGGGAAAAATCTGCCTGCCACGGGGCAACTCAACGTTCGAGGCCGGAGACGAAATTCTGGCCATCACCAGCCCGGAGGCGGCGGCCCAGCTTGCTGCATTGTTAAAGCCCCAGGAAGCATAGGATGCCGATGGTCAGCGCATTAAGTCACCTGGAATGTTCGACGTGCGGAAAGCACTTCGACGCCCGACGCCTGCAAACTTTTTGCCCGACCTGTCAGGCGCCGCTCCTGGCCCGCTATGAATTGCGCAAAGTGGCACGGGAATTAAGACCGGAAACGGTTTCGGGCCGGCCGCGGGGCATCTGGCGCTGGGCTGAGCTGCTGCCTGTCCAGCGCGAAGAATATCGCCTCACCCTGGGGGAGGGCGATACACCCACCTTGAAACTTGAGCGCCTGGGGCATACCCTGGGGTTGGAGAACCTGTTTCTGAAGGACGAATCCATCAACCCGACCGGGACCTTCAAGGCGCGCGGCCTGGTCATGGCGGTTTCCCGTGCCCGTGAGCTAAAGGCGCGCGCACTGGTCATCCCGACCGCCGGCAACGCCGGGGGCGCTCTGGCCGCCTATGCGGCTCGGGCTGGGATGGAAGCGCACGTTTTCATGCCCGCGGATGCTCCTCAGGCCAATCAGCAGGAGGTCCAGATGTATGGTGCTGATTTGCGCCTGGTCCAGGGCTTGATCTCCGATGCCGGGCGCCTGGCCGCGCAGGAGGCACAGCGATCGGGATGGTTTGATGTCTCCACGTTCAAGGAACCCTATCGGCTGGAGGGCAAGAAGACGATGGGGTTCGAGATCGCCGAATTCTTCGGTTGGGATGTTCCGGATGTGATTTTGTATCCTACCGGCGGCGGCACCGGCCTGGTCGGCATATGGAAAGCATTTGAAGAGCTGGAGGCGCTGGGGTGGATCGGCAAAAAGCGCCCGCGGATGGTCGGCGTGCAGGCGCAGGGCTGCGCGCCGATTGTAAAGGCTTTTGAGGCAAAGGCAAGGGAAGCCGAATTCTGGCCGGACGCAGCCACATTCGCCTCCGGACTCCGCGTGCCGTTTCCCTTTGCCCATCGCCTGATCCTGCAGGTGATCTATCAGAGTGGTGGCATGGCGGTCGCGGTTTCGGATGAGGAGATGCTCCAGGCCCAGCGAGAGCTTGGATCGCTGGAGGGAATTTTCGCAGCGCCAGAAGGTGCAGCCACGCTGGCTGCGCTGCGCCGCCTGCTACAACAGGGATGGATCGCCCCCAAAGAGCGAATCCTGCTTCTCAATACAGGGAGTGGGGTAAAATACATTTAGATGATGGAGACCTCGGCGCCCCTGGAGTTGCTTTATCAAATCAGCCGGGAAATAGCGGCGGCGCTGGACCTGCACACCGTGCTCCGACGGGTGCTTTCTGCAGCCCTGCAGCACGTGGGAGCGGAGCGCGGGAGCATCGTCGTGGTGGACGATCAGGGAAAACCCGTGGAGGCCACGCTGGTCTATGGTAATCAGTACCATGAGCACACAACCGCTCGCTTGCGCGATACGTTAGAGCGCGGCCTGGCCGGCTGGGTGATCCGAAATCGCAAGCCAGCCCTGGTGCCGGATACCCGCCGCGATGAGCGCTGGCTGCGCCGCCCGGATGACACAAGGAGCGAGACGGGGGCAAAATCTGCGATTTGTGTGCCGCTGCTGGCACGCGAAAAGCTGGTCGGCGTTTTGACGGTGGTCCATCCGCAGCCGGGCACTTTCAACGAGCAACATCTGAACCTCATGCAAGCGATCGCCGATCAGGCCGGCATTGCCATTCTGAACGCACGTCTGTACACAGAGAGCCAGCGCCAGGCGCGGGTGATGAGCGCACTGGTGGAATGTGCCATCACCATCAACGCCTCCCTGGAGCTCAATGAGGTCTACCGACGGATTCTCCATCAAACCATGCAGGCCCTTCAAGTGGAAACCGTTGTTTTAGGGCTACTGGATGAAAAGGGGGAAGCGCTGATCTTCCGCGCCGCAGATGGCCGACAGGCCGGAAGCCTGCTCAACCGTACACTGCCTGCTGACCAGGGCATCCTTGGATGGGTGCTTCGCCAGGGGAAAGGGATGATCCTCACCTCCCCGGAGGAAAAACGACGCTTTGGAGCAACAGAAATGTTTGAGGGACAGCTCAAAGCGATGGCGCTGGTACCCATCCAGGATCGGGAAAGAACGCTGGGCATTCTGGCAGCCATCAACCCGCCCTCCGGGGTTTTCGATCCGGATGCCCTGCTGGTCATGACCGGCATTGGCAGCCTGGCCGGAATCGCCATCCAGAATGCCCTTTCTGCGGAACGCTTACAGGCTGCACAGCGACGCTACCAGGAACTGTTTGAAGGGAGCATAGATGCCATTCTCTTCACCGATCTCGAAGGCCGCATTTTAGAGTCCAATCGTCAGGCGCTCCAACTCTTCGGGTACGAGAAGCAAACCCTTCTCTCGCTCTCGATAGAGCACCTTCAGGCCTGGCCCCCCGGCTTTCCCCCCCACAGCCTCGACGCGCTTGAAGCGGAGGAGACGTTACGCTTCGAGTCGCTGGTGCGCTCCAAAAGCGGCTATGAGGTACCTGTAGAGGTCTATGCGCGGCGCCAGCGGTGGGAAAATCGGGATGTCATTCAATGGACGTTCCACGACGTCCGCGAACGGAAGGAGCTGGATCGCCTGCGAGAAGAATTAGCGGCGATGATTTATCACGATTTACGTTCGCCGCTGGGAAACCTGGTTTCGAGCCTGGAGATGCTGAAGGCGATTTCTCCCACGGAGAACGTAGAGGTCGCTTCGATTCTGGAGATCGCATCCCATGCGGTGGCGA
The DNA here is from genome assembly GCA_017743695.1 of Chloroflexota bacterium. Lineage (GTDB taxonomy): Bacteria > Chloroflexota > Anaerolineae > Anaerolineales > Villigracilaceae > 630D-37. The sequence goes on along the minus strand of JAGHYK010000034.1, from coordinate 8,086 downwards.
GGCTGCAGCGGATGGTGAATTCCCTGCTGGACATCCACCGTCTGGAAGCGGGAATGCCCCTGACAGAACGTCAGGCTGTGCGGGTGAGTGAGCTGCTGAACAGGGCCGCCAGCGATGTGCAAATGACCTTGCGAGCGCGCGCCCAACGGCTGGAGATCGCAGACCAGGCCCCAGGAGCGTGGGTGTCAGTGGATGTGGAAATGATCGGCCGCGTGCTGGTCAATTTGCTGGAGAATGCCTCCAAGTTCTCGCCGAGCCAGAGCACGATTCAGATGGGCGCCGAAATACCAGAAAAAGCTCCAACCCAGGTACGCTTTTGGGTCAAAGATAGCGGGCCGGGGATCGCGCCGGAAGATCAGCAACGCATCTTTGAAAAGTTCACCCGGCTGGCCGGACAAAAGATCGGCGGCCTGGGGATCGGCCTGGCTTTTTGCCGACTGGCTGTGCAGGCGCATGGTGGTACTATCGGCGTCGAAAGTCAGCCGGGAAAGGGCGCCACTTTTTTCTTTTTACTCCCGCAATCTTTTGAGACTCCCTCGTGAGAAGAGCTTATGGAAACGATTGCCCCGAATGTCTATCTTGAGACTTCTTTTCCGGGCGTGACGGTAGGAGCTTTTGTGCTTCCTCAAGGGCTGATTTACGTGGATGCGCCGTTGCTTCCAGAACATGTGCAGAGCTGGCGGGCTTCTCTGATAGGATTGAGCAGCGGCAACGAGCGGGTGTTGCTACTGCTGGATGCCCATGCGGATCGCGCCCTGAACGCGCGCCTGATGGAATGCGCAATCCTGACCCATGAGAAAGCAGCCCATCAGTTACGCTCGCGCCCACCGACCAGTCGCTCCAGTGGGGAAGAAACAGGTTCGGCATGGGAAATCCACGGCGGCGGGAGCACCGTTCGCTGGAGTCCCCCGGAGCTCTCGTTTTCGGAAAATTTGTTCCTGCACTGGGACGCAGTGCCCGTGATTGCGGAATCGCGCCCCGGCCCCAATCCGGGTGCGATCTGGGTGCGTTGGGAGCGGGAGCGGGTGCTTTTCGTTGGCGATGCCGTCTGCAAGGATCAACCTCCTTTTCTCGCCGCCGCAGATATTCCCCAGTGGATCGCTCAACTGCAACTGCTTTTGCAACCGGAGTATGCGGATTATTTGATCGTGAGCGGCAGAGGCGGCCTGGTGCCGCTGCAGGTGATCCGCGCCCAGATGTCTTTCCTGGAGGCCACACAGGAGCGCCTGCAGAAAGTACCTTTCAATGCCTCCGATGAAGTTTTTGAAACGCTGGCAGGGGAACTGCTGGAACGTTTCCGCTTCCCCCAGGAACCCCAATATTTCTTCCGCCTGCGTCATGGGTTGAAGCACTACCACACCCGTCGTCAACCTGCGCTCTCTGAAGAGGCGGAATGAACCAGCCTTTTGTACCATTGCTCGAAGCGTGGCGAGGAGATTGTCTTGAATCGCTCCATCAAGGGGCTTTTGCCATTGTCAACGCGAAAGGGGAACTCCTGGCCTGTGCAGGGGACCCTTCCCATGTCACCTTCCTGCGATCTTCAGCCAAACCGTTTCAGGCGCTGCCGTTTGTCGAACATGGAGGCGTGGAAGCGTTCGACTTTACGCCTGCAGAGCTGGCGCTGATCTGCGCTTCCCATGATGGGGCGGCCATCCATCTGAATACCGTGCGCGCCTTGCAGGAAAAGATCGGCATTGCGGAATCTGAACTGCAATGCGGGGCTCACTGGCCTGCTGATGCGCATTCCTATCGCGCCTTGATCCTGAGTGGCAGAGAACCTTCGCCCAATTACAATAACTGCTCCGGCAAACACACCGGCATGTTAGCCCATGCCCGCTTGCACGGCTGGTCTACGCACGATTACCTCGATCCGCGCCATCCACTGCAACAGGAGATTTTGCAAAGCCTGGCGGAGATGTGCGATTATCCCAGGAAGCGCATTCAAGTAGCGATAGATGGTTGCTCCGCTCCCACTTTCGCCTTGCCTTTGTATCACGCGGCCCTGGGGATTGCTCGCCTTTGCGATCCGCGTGGGCTGCCGGAAAGGCGAGCCTGGGCCAGCCGTCAAATCGTGCAGGCGATGATCGCCCACCCGGAAATGGTAGATGGGGAAGATGGATTCGATACGCTTCTCATGCGCGCCGCGAGAGGACGCTTGCTTTCCAAAGGCGGCGCTGAAGGGTTTCAGGTGATCGGCATTCTCCCGAATGCCCTGGCACCCGGCAGCCCAGGCATTGGAATTGCTTTGAAAATCGCCGATGGCGATCTGCCGCTGCGGAGCGCGGATGGGCGCACCTCCTCCCGCGCCCGCCCCAGAGTGGTGATGGAAATCCTGCGCCAGATGGGCCTCTCCATAGATGAGGCCATCCTTGCCATAGACCCCCTCATTCGCAATCATCGAAACCTGGTAGTGGGATCGTATCGTGCTGTGTTTCGCCTGGATGGTGGACGATGGCCGGTAGACCGTGGACGGTAACTTACGTCTCGCTCCTGTGCTATAATCCCTGAGCCATGTGGAAAAACCTGATCAATTTCCTGGGGGGCAATCCCCTCAAACGTCAACTGGAATCCCTGCGTGCCGAGGTCGAGCGCATCAATGCCTTAGAAAAAGAGTTCGAGAAGCTATCGGATGAGGCCTTGCGCGCCAGGACGGACGAATTTCGCGCTTATCTCCGTCAGGCAACGGAAGGAATTGAGGACGAACAAGAAAAACGACAGGCCGAGGCGCGCGCCCTGGAAGAGATCTTGCCACAGGCGTTCGCTGCTGTCCGTGAAGCCTCCAAGCGCACGCTGGGATTACGCCATTACGATGTTCAGCTCATCGGTGGGATCGTGCTGCATCGCGGCAGCATCGCCGAGATGAAAACCGGCGAAGGCAAGACCCTGGTCGCCACTCTTCCTCTCTACCTGAATGCACTTACCGGCCGCGGCGTGCATCTGGTCACCGTCAACGACTACCTGGCGCGGCGCGATGCTCGCTGGATGGGGCCGATCTATCACGCCTTGGGGCTGAGCGTGGGCGTGTTACAGATGGCTGCCGTCACGGAGAATGCTCGCAAGGCCTATCTATACGATCCCAGCCGCACCTCTCCCCATGAGGATCAGCACCAGTTACGCCTGGTGGACCGGGCCGAAGCCTATCGCGCGGACATCACCTACGGCACAAACTCCGAATTCGGCTTCGACTACCTGCGCGATAACATGGTCTATCGCCTGGAAGATAAGGTGCAACGCGGGCATTTCTACGCCATCATAGACGAAGTGGACAACGTGCTCATTGACGAAGCCCGCACGCCCCTGATCATCTCCGGCCCCGCTTCTGGCGACCTCGAATGGTATAAGCGCATGGCGCAGATCGTCAGGCAATTGCGCCCCGAAGATTACGAGATCAACGAACGCGATCGCACCGTGACCCTGACCGAGGCCGGCATTGCCCATGTCGAACAGCTCCTCGGTCAGCCGCTGATGGACCCAGACCGCCCCGAAGACATCAACCCCGAACAGGCGCGCCTGATGGGGTATCTGGAGCAGGCCCTGCGCGCAGAGTTCCTCTTCAAGAAAAACAAGGATTACCTGGTGCAGGGTGGAAAGGTGATCATCATTGACGAATTCACCGGCCGCCTGATGCCCGGCAGGCGCTGGTCCGATGGGCTGCACCAGGCGGTGGAGGCAAAAGAAGGGGTCAAAATCGAACCCGAAAACGTGACCTATGCCACCATCACCTTGCAGAATTACTTCCGCATGTACCAAAAGCTGGCTGGCATGACCGGTACAGCGCTCACCGAAGCGGAAGAATTCCACAAAATTTACGGCCTGGAGGTGGTGCCCATCCCGACCAACCTGGAATATCAGGCCATGGGGCCAAATGCCCCCCTGATCGAGATCAAGGCACGCGACGAAGAAGGCTACGAGTATTCCTATTTCGCCCGCCGGGATGACCCGCAAAAAGCACCGCTCTACTACCGGCGTAAAGACTACCCGGACGTGATTTATCGCACACGCGAGGCCAAACTGCGCGGCATCGTCACCGAGATCGTTCGGGAACATGTGCGCGGGCGACCGCTTCTGATCGGTACGACCTCGGTGGAAGCCTCTGAATTCCTCTCCTCGCGCCTGCGCGCCGAATCCATTCGCCGCCTGCTTCAGGTGCTCCTGATCCGCCATCACTGGTTCCGCGCTCATGGGCTGGAAGAGGATGGCCGCCGCGTGGACGAATTGCTTCCCCTTTATGAGCCACTGGAGCAGATCACGCCAGACCTGCTGCGTCGCTTTGCCCATCCTCTTGGCCTCCACATCAACCCTGAGCAGCCCGAAAACCTGACGACCCTGCTGGAGATTTTGCGCCTGCCGCAAGCCTTGAGCGAACGCCTGAAAAAAGTCATCCAGGGTGGTATTCCCCATCAGGTGCTGAATGCCCGCAAACATGCCGAAGAGAGCATGATCATCGCCAACGCTGGCGCGTTTGGCGCAGTCACGATTGCTACCAACATGGCCGGTCGTGGGGTGGACATCAAGCTGGGCGGCGAACTGGCCGAAGAGGTGATCGCCGCAGTCAACCGCATCCTGCGCCGCAACGGTATCCCCGATCCGTTCAACATGAGCCTCCAGGAGCGCCGTCAGGCGTTGCTTCAGCTCGATCCCTCCCGTTTCGGCATCTACGAAGCCGAGGCTCGCTTCTTCCTCGAGTACTTTGAGAACATGGAACGCGTTCGTGCCCTGGGGGGGCTGCACGTGATCGGTTCGGAGCGTCACGAAGCGCGGCGCATTGACAACCAGTTACGCGGCCGCGCCGCCCGTCAGGGCGATCCCGGCTCCTCGCGCTTTTACCTTTCCCTCGAAGACGATCTGATGCGCCTGTTCAGCGGTGAACAGGTATCCGCGCTCATGCAGCGCCTGCGCGTGGACGATGCCCTGCCACTGGAAAATCGCCTGGTCAGCCGCCTGATCGAGGAATCCCAGCACCGGGTCGAAGGCGCAAACTTCGACATGCGCAAGCACCTGCTCGAATATGATGACGTCCTCAATCGCCAGCGCATGCAAATCTACAGTCAGCGCGATCGCGTGCTGAGCAAAGAAGATTTGCGCGAGGACATCCTGACCTTACTGCGCGAGGAAATTGCGCAGCGCGTGCCCGCTTCCCTTGAAGCAGAGGCCGGCCCCTGGACGCTTTTCGCCTGGCTGGAGCAAATTCAACCCACGACTACCTTCGGCGAACGCTTCTATCCCTCCTACGGAATGCGCCTGCTGGCGCAGGAAATCCGCCAGCTCGGCCCCAGCGTGGCGCTCTTCCTGCGGCTGACGCAGCGCGCCGCGGAACTGGAACATGCCCACATTCTGGAAGCGGTCGAGGAAATGCTGGAGACCGCCGCCGGGAACTTCTCCCAAACGCTGAATGAACGCCAGGAAGCCCTCGACACCTTTTTTGAGACGCTGCAAGACCGCGAGCAGCCTCTCCGCCTGAACGAAGTCCAGGAGGAGCTCACGCGCCTGCTGCGGATGCCCCTTCGACTTTCCAATGCGCAATGGAAAACCTTGCTCTCGGAACCTGAAACCCTGCAGGAGGAATTGACGCATCTGCTGGAAAATCACCTGCTGAGCAAGCAGGCGAACATTCTCCTGGCCAGCCTGGAGCATCGCCTGGGCGAAGGAGTGGATCGCCGTCTCTTCCCCCTGGATAGCGGTTGGGAATCCTTCCAGGAGCGCGTCCTGGAGTACACCCGTCAGGTGCTACAGCGACGCTTCACCCAATGGTTCGGCGAAAATGGCCAGATTGTCCAGGCCCTTCAAGAGGCTTTTGCGGAAGGCGCACCGCAGGAGGAATCCCAGATCGTGCAACTCCTTTACAAACTTGCCCAGGGAACGCGCCTTTTTATTGATCCACGCACGCGTCGCCAGGGACAGATCACCTTCGCTCGTTTCCGCTACTACTTTCTGATGGGCGAGATGCTCCAGGAACAAAACTTTTCCACGACGCAACTGACCGAGGACATCCTGGAGCATCTCCAGGGCGCCATCGCCTTTTTCGACGAGGTCTTTGGCCGCTCTGTGATGAACGAAGTTCATCGCCAGCTTCTGCTGGGCGCGATCAGCGACCGTTGGGTGGAATATCTGACACAGATGGAGGCACTGCGCGTCTCGATTGGGCTGGAAGCCTATGCCCAACGGGATCCGCTTGTACAATATAAGAGCAAAGCCGGAGAAATGTACCAGCAACTGGTCAGGGACATCCGCGCGCTGGTGATCACCCATCTTTTCACCTCCCGCCCGCGCATCGCCGTCGTTTCTGTACCTGCGGCGCAGGCCGCGGCGCCTGAGGCTTCCTCCCGGCCCAAAGCGGGAAAAGCCTCGCGCGGCGGTTGATCGCTCGCTGGCGCGAGGTCGGGCGCCCGCCTTCCACGAACCGGCGCAAGGCTTATACTGCTCCCCATCGGGCATAGACGGCATGGGAAAGATAGCGTCCGCCATGCGTCTCGCGGGTGAGCAGCTCACCATATTCCAGCCGGCCCGAATACCCCCCGACGATCTCTGCCAGCGCCTGGGCGACGTGGATCGCTGAGGCGCGCACTGCGTACAGGTTGAGGATCAGAAACAGGGGATGTGGGCTGAGCACCTGTCGCACGCGATCCAGCAAGTCGGGCAGGGATTCATAGACCTCCCAGACTTCCCCCTTCGGCCCGCGTCCAAACTTCGGCGGATCGAGCAGAATACCATCGTAGCTTCGGCCGCGGCGCACTTCGCGCATCACAAATTTCAAGGCATCGTCCACCAGCCAGCGGATCGGGCGCTGCTCCAATCCTGAAAGTTTCGCGTTCTCCTGTCCCCATTGCACCACCTTACGGGAAGCGTCCACGTGGGTCACCTCCGCGCCGGCCGCAGCCGCCGCCAGCGTCGCCAGCCCGGTATAGCCGAAGAGATTGAGCACCCGCGGCCGGCTCTGACGTTTTTCCCCAGCCTGGCGCAACAATGGATAGAGCCAGTCCCAATGAGGCGCCACCTCCGGGAACAGGCCAAGGTGGCGGCCGGAAGTGCACATTACCCAAAAGCGCAGCCGCTCGTTTGTGTTCACCCCCTCCTGGGATGGCAACGGATAGGAAAGCTCCCAGCGCTGCGGAACCTTCTGGTAAAACGTCCAGTGACCGCCACTTTCTTCGGCGGCTGGTTCAAAGCGTGCATGAACGTTGCGCCACTCCTTCGAGGGGAGCATCGGCTTCCAGATCGCCTGTGCTTCCGGCCGGGCAAAGACGAACGGCCCAAAGCGCTCCAGCTTCCAGCCGTCACCGCTATCGAGTAGCTCGTAATCCTTCCAGTTCGTGGCTTCCAGCAAACGCAGGGAGAGGGTGAAAGACATCCAGATCAGCCGTGTTGCGGTAAAAAATTTCTTGCCGTTACATTGCAAGCCGTTTTTGAGCGAAGCAATCTTCTGTGTATCAGACGAATGGACTGCCCGGGGATTGCTTTCTCGCAAAGAACGCTTCCCTCCATGAGATCCACAACAGTTTTTTGCCATCATGGAGCAAGTCTGACATCCTCTGCCCTGGTGTACACTTCGATCCCCAGCGTGCGCGCCAGCTCTGTATCCTCAATCATCGGCGAAATCAGGATCGCTCGATCCGCCTTACGTCCCACTCGCTTCTCATAGGAACGAACCTTGCGCTCGAAAACATAGACATCGGCGCGGCTTGCAGAGGACTTGATCTCACACACCAACATCTGACCGTCATAGATCACCACATCCAGCTCCACCTGATCCGGCCGCCCGAACACTTCTCCGCTCTCATCTTTGTACTGCACGCGCTCAACCTTGACCCCGAAGTTTTCCTCCAGGATGCCGCGCAAGGCGTTTCGGAAGGTCTCTTCGCTCATCATACCCCAGCGCGCGCCCAAAGCGCCGATGGTCTGGTCAATGCGCCTGTCCACGCGCTGAACTTCCTCGCCCTGACGCTGAATTTCCTTGCCCATGCGCTGGAGTTCCTCGCCCTGACGCTGGACTTCCTCCAGCAGCGCGCGAATTTGCTGCTGGTTCTCTTCCCAGCGTCGTCGGTCTTCTTCCCATTGTTGCTTCCAACGCGCCTCGTTCTCTCGCCAG
>JAGHYK010000222.1 GCA_017743695.1 Chloroflexota bacterium | reverse complement strand
AATAACTATATTCGGGAAGCACTGAAAGAAGAAGTGGAAGGTCCGCTGGTAATGGCAGTAAAATAGAAAATAACTGATGATCATCGGGCAGGAGAGTGTTTCCTGCCCGATTATTTTTTAAGCTATCACATCACTTTCGCGATAGCCTTGTGAATTTCCAACTCCCAATCCTGGCCTGGGAGAAGTTTCTCTGTATCGAGCCGCGCGTTTACGCCGTCTTCTTTCAGGCGGGCGTAGAGTCCGGGCGCGGGGTCACGGTCGGCGTGGCATGGTTATAGGTAATTTCTTGGGTCAATCGTAACGATTCAGCCATGTCATTGCGAGCCGTTTTCTGGCGAAGCAATCTCCCATTTATCAGGCCAGATTGACCGCCTGGGGATTGCTTCGTCGTTTGTTCATCCTATCCGCTTCGTTCACAGAATTGGGGTGAGTTCGCGATGCCTGTCGTTCGCCGTGACAGAGAATACAGTTTAAGTGCGGATTTATTCCGGGTTTACTCAAATCCCTCTGCATAGCGTGCGGCGAAGAGGGCCGGCGTGCCGCCGGTGTGCCAGAAGAGGACGGTCTGGCCCGCAGAGAACGCGCCGCGGCGGATCAACGAGAGCAACCCGGCCGCAGCACGCCCGGTATAGACCGGGTCAAGGAGCAGGCCCTCCTGACGGGCAAACAGGCGGATGGCTTCTTTCTCTGCTTCTGTCAGCACCCCGTAGCCGGGCCTGGCCCACTCATCCTCCACTTCGATTTCCTGTGGCAGAATCTCCAACCTTTCTCCCAGGCGTTGAGCGGTCTGGGTGGCCAGCTCCGCCACGCGTTGCTGCAGCACACCGCGCGGCTCATTTACACTGATCCCGATCAACCGCCCACGATACCCGAACAGGCGCGCCCCTAACACAAGCCCCGCTTGCGTGCCGCCCGAGGAGGAGGCGAAGAGGATCGCATCGGCGGAGAGGCCCTGTTGCAGAAATTCCTGCATGGCCAGCACATATCCCAGTACCCCGGTGGGGCTGGAGCCACCGTATGGGACGAGATACGGGCGTGCACCTTGCTGACGCAATTCCTCAACGGTTTGCTGGAGCATGGCCTGACGTTGGGAAGGTTCACACCAGCGAATTTCAGCACCGAAAAGGTGATCGAGCCAGAGGTTTCCATCGGCACGCGCAGGTGGAGCGCCTGAGAGAATCAAGGTGCACTTCAGCCCGAAGCGCGCCGCGGCGGCCGCAGTTTGCCGGCAGTGATTCGATTGCACAGCGCCAGCGGTGACGATATGATCCGCGCCCAGGGTCTGGGCTTCCGCCAGCAAGAACTCCAGTTTGCGGGTCTTATTCCCGCCCAGGGCCAGGCCGGTCTGATCATCCCGCTTGACAAACAACCCCGGACCTCCGAGAAAACGGGTCAACCGGGGCAATGTTTCTACAGGGGTGGGAAGATGGGCAAAGGAAAGACGCGAGGGGAACATGGCAACTCCTCAGGGATATTTCTGGCGCACAGCGCTGGCCATGCGGATAGTCTTCTCACCGCCTGGCAAGCGCAACGGAAGCAGCACGTGGAAATGGCTGCCGGGGAAGTGTACCTCATCGTACCCTGGGCTTTCAACCCAGATGCGCCCTTGATGGGCCTCGATCACCGCTTTGCACAAGGCCAGCCCCAGCCCCGTGCCGCCCCCCATAAAGCGCACTTTGCTGGTGGAATGACGGTTGAGGTCGCCGCTTTTGTAGAACTTGGTGAAAATTGCTTCCCGTTCGGAGAGGGCAACGCCCACACCGGTATCGCTGAAGATAAGCTCTATCGCGCCCTGAGGGAACTCCTGGCTGGGACGCTGTAACTGCCCCCGCACGTGCAAGCGACCGCCATCTGGAGTGAATTTGATGCCATTCTCCAGCAACTGGAAAAAGACCTTAGACAGGAGGGTGCGATCGCCATAAATGAAGGGGAGGGGAGGAATTTCGATGGAAAGGGTTAAAGAACGCTGTGCCAGACGGGAAGTTAACTGCAAAGCAGCTTCCTGAACCAGCGCGCCCACGTCTACGCTTTCGCTCTGGATGGGTGAAAGCTGGTGGGTGAGCTGGGTGATGGCGAACATACTCTCCACGATGTTATACATGCGCAACGTGCTCTCGTGCACCCCTTTTAAAAACGTGCGAATTTCGGGGTCTAACTCTTCTTTTTCCAGGAGCATTTCGACGTAGCCGCGGATGACGGTCAAAGGAGTGCGCAATTCGTGAGAGGCGATGCTGATGAAATCGGCGCGAGTGCGATCCAGCCGTTCCACCTCGCGCTGCGCTTTTTCCAGCGCGCTGGCGGTTTGCCGTAATTCGCGATTCAAGCGCACCAGGTCTTCGACCAGGCGAGCATTTTCGATGGCGATGGCAGTTTGCTGCGCCAGCGAGGTCAGGAGGGCGAGGTCTTCCTCGGAAAAAGGCTGCTGATTCAGGCGCGGGCCGAAAGCAAAAAGGCCAATCCAGTTCCCCCTGGAAAAAACCGGCACGTACACTTCCGCCCGCAATGCCCCAAACCATTCGCTTTCCAGGGGGGAAAGGCTGCGAAATTCGGGCAGAAGATCAAGGTCGTATTGCAATAAAGGCTGAGCACGGGATAGAAAGAAAGTGACAATCGGGTGATCTTCGGGAAGCTCTAACTGCCTGATCTGACGCTCACCGGGATAACGCACGGCGCGCAGGCGGAAAGACGGACGCTCTTTCTCTTCTGTTCTCTCGACCAGGAAGAAAAAGCCATGCGCCAATCCGGCTGTCTCCATGATCAGGGCTACCGCCACCTGAGCCAGGCGCTGCATTTCCAGGATGGTGCTGATATTCTGGCTGTAAAGCTGAACGATGCGGGAAATATCCGGCGTTTGAATGCGTAGCCAGCGGTTGATCTGCTTTTCGATTTGATTGAGCAAAGGGGTGAAGAGGAGCGCCAGCCCCAGAGCAATCACGCCGCCGCTCCAGCGCGGATCATAGCCGGCGCGTTGACCGAACAAACGCTCGGAGGCCAGGCTGCTAAGGAGATAGAGCAATACCAGGAGCAGAAACGTGGAAAGGTAGATCAGCCCTGTGCGCAGCACCTTCCGCAGCGGCCTCACCCGATGATGGGTGAAAAGGTAAACCAGCGTCCAGATCATCCCAGATCGCCAGGGATGGATGTTGGGGAGAGACCAGACAAACGTGTTCAGGCCATCGAGCGCAAACAGGAGCAGGATGATCGCCCAGTAAGCAAAGCGCGCCCGATGCATGGGCTGGTGAATTTGCCGCGCCTGGCGCAAAGCAAAGATGACCATGCCCATCGCCAGGAACAGCCATCCGAGGAACGCGCCCAACGCCGGCAGCGCCTGACGGGGCAGCAGGTAAATTCCCCTTCGCCAGATCACTTCAGGGAAACGAGCCTGAAAAATTGCCAGCCCGGCTACAAGGAACAGCCATGGGATCACCAGAAGCAGGCTCCGGGTGAGCGTTTGGTTTCGCTGGGCGCGCAGCAGCAACCAAAGCCCGATGGCGATCCCAAAGGCCAGGTACGTCTCTCCCAGCCCAACGGCCATCCTCTGACCGTGGATGCCCACTGCAACCAGCAGGATACGGCCCACCAGCGCAAAATTGAACAGAAGGAGAAGCAGGAGGGTGATCTTCCGCTCCAGCCTGGCCCGCCAGACCTGCCAGCTCCCCCAAAGGCAGAGGAAAATTTCCAGCCCCGCGAACAGGAATGCGAGAGGGAACGCCATGCGCTCTAAGTATAACCGAAACGATTTATAATCGGGATGTTTGTGCTCGTCGCCTGTCTGAACGAATTTGTCAGCGACCTTTTTTTGGACGGGCTGGAAAGCCTGTTCTATGACCGTCCACCGTTCATTGTCTATCGTCCACTCTGCGGTCTGCGGTCCGCCGTCTGCGGTCGCTCCGCGGCCTGCCATCTACAAGAGATTTTCCATATCCCCAAAAC
>JAGHYK010000221.1 GCA_017743695.1 Chloroflexota bacterium | reverse complement strand
TAAATGTACGAATTACCGAATTCTCTCTTGTGTTAGAATGGCTGAATAGTTACTCCGCACCTTACTGGAAGAGGATTTCCCGAACGCCGAGAAAGTCATCCTGGTCTGCGACAATCTGAATACCCATACCATTGCGTCCTTGTATAAGGCGTTCTTCCGGCCCGGGCTCGGGCTTTGGCAAAGCGCTTAGAAATTCACTATACTCCTAAACATGGGAGTTGGTTGAACGTGGCGGAGATTGAGCTTTCGGTGCTGACCCGCCGGTGTCTGGATCGTCGAATACCAGACATAGAGAGCTTACGTCAGGAAACCCAGGCCTGGTATCAGCAGCGCAACAAGGTGCAGAAGGGAGTGGATTGGCGGTTCACTACGGCAGATGCCCGCATTCGTCTCAAGCGACTATACCCACAAATGCAAACTTGACACACCACTAGGTAAAACCTAGTAAAACTACCAGGGAAAAAACTGGTAATCTTTCCAGTAGTATTTTTGTAAAAGTACGGCTATACTAAATGTAAATCGCGACCTCTGGAGCTGTCTTCGCTGTCCAGGTCGATGCGGCCAAACCGATACGCCTGCAATACGTCGAAAGGAGTTGCGCCATGCGCAAAGAATATGGAAGCCTTCATTGGAACCGCCCTGATTGTGCCGTCCTGACCTTGAGCGTTGTTGTATCCTACATCCTGTTGAGTTGACCGGCAATTTAGGAACGAGACCGCAGGCGTGCATTGCGCGCCTGTTCAATGTATTTCGACTGCCGCCGCCAAAGTCGATGCCGTTCTCGATGGTGCTCAGCCCGCTTTAACTTGTGGTCGATGCGGCAGGACGCTTTGATAAGGCGCAAAGAAAGGAGGTGTTTCGCCAGCAATTCCACACCGCGGGACGACCTTGTTTTCAATTTCGTTCACAAATATTTTTGCGCGAAAAGAGATCGAAAGATGAAACGGATGAGGTTAATTTCACTGCTGCTTGCAGTATTGTTAGCAGCCTCAACAACCCCTGCGCTGGCAGAAGGTAAAGGTCCCAAAGATCCGAACCCCAATTCTCAAATAGCTTATATCGAGCAATTCGAATATGTCCAGAACGGAATCGGAATGGGTTTGCTAAGCCCCGACAGCATCGTGCCCCTTGCGAGCAGATGCAGGACGTATACGCTCGGCGTCAATGGGTATAGCGCGGTGGGAATCAAGGTGTGGAGCTATGCCTGGAACATCTACTGGTGTTATAATGGCTCTACAATCACCTCGCTCTCCAAGTGGAGGACCGTCTGGGCGAACTACGGCTGGAGTTTCAAAGGCGATATCGCCGAGAATCAGTCTGGAGGGGTGGGCCAAACCTCCTACTGGCATTACGCCCAGGGAGATTTCTGCTTCATTGAGACCTACACATGCATCACTCATTCCTACCCGTGGGTGAATCAGACTGTTTACGGAAGCGGAGGCTACACTGGGAGCGCGGGCGGCAATTAAATTAATATAATAAAGGATGGAGGCAGGCTATGGTCATTGCATATCTGACGCTCCTCCCGCTGCTGATCGTGGGCGGGTTGGCGGCATTCCTGAAGCTGCGTAACCCGTTGGCCCGAGCGGCCGGGCTGATCCTGTTCGGCGCTGGGTTGTTGGCGATATTCGTGCTGCCGGCCTTTTGGCGTGTACCGCCTTCCGGCTACTGATCCTTTCGCCTCGCCATCGGAGCCAGACCCTGCCCGCGGCCGGGGATCGACGCACAAAAATTCACATACTGGACGCCGTATTCGACTGGTAAAGCGGATGCGGCATCCAGTATGCCATCAGGGCGAGGGGAGTACTCAAAGCCTTCAAAGTTGAGTCCACTGCAAGAACTTTTAACCGCCGAGAACACGGAGGTTTCATGCGGTGTGTGGACGTTACACTTGCCCTCCCGCTCCACTGCCCTCTCACTTCGTTCGAGGCAAGACTCAGGACAAGGTTCGAGGCATTCCTTCTCCGATAAAACGCACAAAGGGAAGATCACAGCAGGCAAATCGCACCGCATGGAAATTAACCTAACTTTTGTGCAACTGGCGAGCGAATCGTGAAAAACGGCCTCAGATTGCAAGATTTTGCACCTTACCAACCGAAGCCAGAAACGGCTATGCTTATTGCCACTCCAATTGAGGATGGTGGCAATGAGCGAAGAGAACCTGCACCGGCAAGAAACCCAGCACGCCTTTCTGGTGGCTTGGGGGTGGTTTGCCCAACATATAGGTCTGATTCAGGCCATCCACAACGTTCCTTTGCACCAGAAGACGTACAAACACAGTCCACACACCAAAATCCTGGAATTCCTGGTGGCTCTTCTGGGTGGCCTGCCCTATCTCCAGGACATCAGCCGGGCGGCTCACCCCCTCGACCAGGATCAGACCGTTGCGCAAGCCTGGCAGCAACCCGCCTGGGCGGACTACTCCGGTGTCAGTCGCACGCTAAGCACCTTGAGCATGGAAGAAGTTCAGGCACTGGTGCGGGCCGTCGAGCAGGTGGAGCAGCCTCTGATTGACGCTGAACTTGCCCGGCTGCGCCAGCAAGGGGAACGTATCGTCTACGACGGCGACCTGACCGGCTTGCAAGTTTCGCCCGGCAGTCATACCTACCCCAACGCCGCCTTCGGCTATATGGACGATGAAATCCGCCTGGGGTATCAGGCGGCCGTGGTCAGCCTGCAAAGCCCCATCTACCGGCGATTGTGGCTGTCGGGTCAGGCCCACCCCGGTGATACCGTTTCTTGCACGCAAGCCGAAGCGCTGGTGTTGGCAGCGGAGGCGCGGACTGGCTTGCGCCCACGGCGGCGCACCGAATGGTTGAAAAAGCGCATCGAAGCCTTTGAACAAACCATGAAGATCACCGAACAGCGACTCACTACCCAAACCGAGGCGGTTCGCCGGGCACAGGAACGGCTCGAAGTGGCCTGTCAGCAGAGAGACGAGCGGCAGAGGCGCCTTGCCGAGCTGGAGGCGCTGTACCATCAACGGCAGCGCCATGAGCGTCCTAACAGTCAGCTGAGCCAGGCGCGCCAGCGTCTGCGGGCGGCGGAGCACCGAGTGCAGAGCCGTCAGCAAGCCCTGCAGGTGGCCGAACGACGTCTGGCCAAAACCCAGGCGCTTCACCAGGCACAACAGGCGGAATACCAACGCTTGCAAGCCCGTTTGCAACGGTTTGAGCAAGACAATCAGACCAATCTTGCTCCGATTGCTGCCGAATTTCGCCTGGATGCCGGGTTTGGAACGTACGAGAATATCGCCTTGTTGATTGAAATGGGCTACGAAGTCTATACCAAGGCCCACAATGCCCGCCTGAACGCTTCTTTGCGCCGCCGCAGCGACCTGCCTTCCACCTGGGAACGAGTCGGCACCAACGCCGAGATGGTGGCCTGGCCTGACCTCCCGCTCACCCGCTGCCCCTATCCGCTCGATGTCGGCCTGGAGCGTTTCCATCATGGCGAGAAAATCGAATACAGTGTCTTGCTCCATTTCGGCGACGACCCCGTGACCGAGAATCTACCTCAATGGTTTGAGCACTACAACGGCAGGCAAATCATCGAAGCGGGGATCAAGGAGAGCAAATGGGTGTTCTTCCTGCATCATTTCAAAGTCCGTACCCAGGCTGCCATCTATCTGCAAGAACGACTCACGCTCTTTGCTGCCAACTTCATTCGCTGGGCTGCCCGCTGGCTGGATGAACAGGCCGACCCTCAAGTCAATACCCTGAATCTCCGTCAGATAGGTCTCAAGCGCCAGGTGCAGGTGGGAGCGCATGTTTCGGCTCAGGTGATCGAAAGCGCACAAGGTAAGATGTTAAGGTTCAGTGCGTGCAGTGCCTTTTCAGGTCGGGTGTTAGCCTTGCGACCAGGCGCAAGCCCCTGAACCAAAGCCAAAATCTTGTGATTCAATGCCGTTTTTCAACGAATCACTTCTGGTTGCACAAA
>JAGHYK010000220.1 GCA_017743695.1 Chloroflexota bacterium | reverse complement strand
CGGGGGCGAACCGTCAACGAAGGGGGGAATACACATTCGTTTATTCGTTAAAAAATCGTTGGCAGTACGGCCCGAAAAATTGATCAACAATGTGTAAACGAAAAATTAGATTAAGTTTCAGGTGCACTATCAGGGGCAATGTCCCCAAACTGGGACGCTTTCCCGCCGATCCGCGCGCCGTCTCGTTTCTCCTGGGGTATAATTCGAGCTATGGAAACTTCGACTCCTCCCTCTTCAAACTCTTTTCCGCTGCGTTCCCTTCTGGTGGGATTGCTCATCTTTTTGATAGGGCTGGGAGGGGGCCTGGCCCTGGGGTATCGCTGGGGTAGCCAGAGCGCATCGGCTCGTCAGCAGGCGCAGGCGACTCCCACTCCGCCCCGCTTTGTGCGCTACAAAATTCCCACCGATGGCTTCCCTTCCCTTGGCCCGCAGGATGCTCCGATTGTGATCGTCGAGTTCAGCGACTTTCAATGTCCATACTGTCAGCGCTTTCATCTTCAGACCTTTGAAGCGCTGATGGCGGCTTATCCGGGAAAGATCCGCTTCGTCTATCGCAACCTGCCTTTGACTTCCCTTCATCCACAGGCATTTTCGGCTGCCGAGGCCGCCCTCTGCGCGCATGAGCAGGGGGCTTTCTGGCCCTATCACGATCGATTGTTCAAAGGCGGATTAGGCCAGGATGCCTATCTGCAATATGCGCAGGAGCTAAACCTGGATATGGAGCGCTTCCGCGGCTGTCTTCAGGAACGTCGCTATCGGGATTTTATCGAGAAGGACATGGGCTTCGCGCTCAATCTGGGTGTTAATTCCACCCCCACCTTCTTTATCAATGGCATTGCGCTGGTGGGAGCGCAGCCCCTGAGCGTCTTCCAGGATGTGATTGATCGCGAACTGGCTGGAGAGTTCCCCAAAGAATGAGCACCTGGCAAAAGAAATTTGTCGCAGTGGCTGGTAATATTGGCGTGGGGAAATCCACACTGGTTGAGAAGCTCAGCGCGCGACTGGGATGGGAGCCTTTCTATGAGCCGGTCACCCAAAATCCGTATCTGGAAGATTTTTACCGGGAGATGTCAGGCTGGGCTTTCCATTCACAGATTTTCTTTCTCACCCATCGCCTGCGCCTGCACTACGAACTGAGCCGTCGCCCCTCTTCGGTGGTTCAGGATCGTAGCGTCTATGAGGATGCCGAGATCTTTGCCCGCAATTTGCATCTCCAGGGCTACCTTTCGCCGCGGGATTATGCGACCTATCGCAGTCTGTACGAGACAGTCATTCAGCTTTTGCCGCCCCCCGATCTGGTGATTTACCTGCGCGCCTCGGTCCCGACCTTACTCCAGCGCATTGCGCGACGCGGTCGTGACTACGAGCAGCGCATTCCCGCTTCGTACCTGGAGGGGCTGAACCGGCTTTACGAGGCGTGGATTGCTGATTTTCGCCTTTGCCCGGTGCTTACCGTCCCTGCAGATGCTCTGGATTTCGTGGCCTATTCCGGTCATTTTGAGCTGATTGTGCAAAAGGTGGAGGAGAAGCTGATGGGCAAAGAGGAAGTTGTGTTCCACCCTTCGGAGTGGTCAGTCACGTAGTTGCCTGGTTGTGCCTTTTTGCTTCCATTGAGCTGTTGAAAGTGGGCCGGAGGTTGCTTCCGGCCCATCTTATCATCGGCCTATTCAATCGAGACCAGCAGCGCGTAGTACGGCTGTCCGCCCTCCTGGAGTTCGACTTCCTGCTGGGGATAGCGCTCGCGCACCAGATCCGCCAGGCGATTGGCCTGACTATGGGAAAGATCGGCGCCATAGAAGAGCGTGATCAGTTCATAGTTCTGGGCAGAGGCTTTTTCAAGCAGAGTCAGGAGTGCCTCTTCCAGGGAATTGGCGGAACTGACGAGTTTCCCATCGAGCAAGGCGATGGCCTGTCCCTGTTCCACTTTTACCCCATCCAGTTCGACGGATCGGGTGGCAACGGTGATTTCCCCGCTGCGCACCCGTTCCATCGCCTGCATCATGCGTTCGGCCACTTTCTCAATCTCCCCATCGGGATCGTGGGCCAGCATGGCTGCCAGCCCCTGCGGAATGGTGCGGCTGGGGACAACGACAACCTGTTTGACGGTCACCTCCCGTGCCTGATTGGCGGCCAGGATGATGTTCTTGTTGTTGGGCAGGATGATGATTTTGTCTGTGGGCAGATTTTCAAAGGCAGCCAGGATTTCCTGTGTGCTCGGATTCATCGTCTGGCCCCCTTCGACGATGGCAGCGACGCCCAGGCTGGCAAAGATGCGACTCAGCCCCCGTCCAGGGGAGACTGCTACCACGGCGATTTGTCCCGGCTGAACGTTGGCCAGCTCCAGACGTTCGGCGCTGCTCCCTGCGCCGCCCATTTGGGCAACCAGGTTTTCCATGGCTACTTTCGTGATCGTGCCCAATCCCATGATGTAGTCAATCGGTTCGTAGCGCTTTTCCAGGGGAACATGGATGTGCATACGGTACATTCCATCCCCCTCGCCGACCTGAATGGAAGTACCCATCTGCTCCAGGCGGCTATAGAAGGCCTGTAAATCCAGAGGTTGGGCGGGATAGAAATCTACCACGACCTCAAAATCCTGTCCCTCTTCGATGACTTCCATGGTCTCTTGTAACTTGAGCGCCGAAAGCGGTTGCACGGTGACCACGGGAGCATCCAGCGGTAGCCCTTTGGCATAGCGCAACATGCCCTCAAGCAGGAAGAACAGCCCTTTGCCGCCGGAGTCTACAACGCCGGCCTGTTTGAGGATGGGCAGGAGTTCCGGCGTGCGCTGGACGGAGGCATCGGCAGCGGGCACGATGCGCTCCAGGATTTGGAGTGGATCCTGGGTCTCTTTGAGAGCTTCTTCGGCAGCCGCAGCCACATCTTTGATCACGGTCAGGATCGTACCTTCGACGGGGCGCACCACTCCTTTGTAAGCGGTGTCGCGTGCTTCTGCCAGAGCGTGCACGAACGCCGGCCCGTCGAGCACCTCCACGTGCTGGAGCGCCTTCGCAATGCCGCGCCAGATCTGAGAGAGGATGACGCCGGAATTGCCGCGCGCCCCCATCAAGGCGCCCTGGGCGACGGCTGCAGCCATTTGTCCGATGTGACGATGCCCCAGGTCTTTGATCTCGTTCCAGGCCGATTGCATGGTCAGCACCATGTTGGTGCCGGTATCGCCATCTGGAACAGGGAAAACGTTCAAAGCGTTCACGGTTTGCTGATTGGTGCGTAGCCAGGTGAGGCCAGCTTCCACCAGATTTTTGAGCGCCAGGCCATCTATTCGGGTCTCTGTCAAGGGGAAGGCAGAATCGCTCATCTTTTTGTTCCCTCACTCTTCGTGATTGATTCGTAAGCCGGCGACATGAACATGGATGGAATCCACCGGCAGGCCTGTCGCCTTTTCCACATGAAAGCGAACGGTGTTGGCTACGCTTTGGGTGACCGAAGCAATGCGTGTACCATGTTCCACTATGATATGCACTTCGATCTCCAGTTTTTCCCCTTCATAACGCACGTAAACGCCGCGGGCGGGATGATGGGTGAGCGCCGTACTCAACCCCTCTGCCAGACCACGCGGGGCTAGGCCGACGACTCCATACGATTGGAGGGTTGCATGTTGGGCAATCGTGGCAATTGCCCGAGGGGAAATGAAAATTCTTCCCAGAGATGTGGTCTCTTCACCCATAGTACACCTGAGAATTCAGAGTTTGGAAGTAACGACCTGCCGTGATCGCCTGGAGGGCAAAGCTGGAATACAGACCGCTGACCGCAGACGGCAGACCGCAGTCTGGACGCTGGATGGCAAGGTGACAGCAGACCGCGGCCGACCCAGGTGAGGCTTTGCAGCCTGGCAAATGAACTATCAAAGAACGCAAGTGAGTGTGGCAGGAGCTACGTTTGGAACGAGAATTATACCAGAGTCTCAAAGTGGGCAGTGGGGCGATTCAGAT
>JAGHYK010000219.1 GCA_017743695.1 Chloroflexota bacterium | reverse complement strand
CCCCATTCGTTGACGGTTCTCCCCCCGACAGACCGGAAAGCCTGTGCTACCCCTTGTAACGGTTTTGTTATCTCGGCTACACGAAAATCGTTGACAGAAACCTCATCTCATGTTACAATCGAAAATTGAGGAAACTCAGAAAGGATTTTCCCATGTATACCCCACGGAAAGCACTGCGACTGAATGTCGGCTTTATCGTCCACCAGGAAATCGGTTTCGAGCATGATTTCCCCCTCGCCTTTGAAGAAATCCAGGTTGCCGATGATCTGATCCTCTATCGCCTCGCCGGTCACGCGCTGGTACGACGCACCCCTCAAGGCTTGCTGACCCAAGGGGATTTTGAGGCCGAAATCATCACCGAATGCGTACGTTGCCTCAAACCCTTCCTGTATCATGCACACTGGCAATTCACCGAACTGTACGCTTTCAGCCGCAAATCCCTGACCGAATCCGGATTGCTCCTCCCCGAAGACCATCACATTGACCTGGCGCCTCTGACCCGAGACTACGCCCTGCTCGAAATTCCCATCAATCCGATCTGCAGTCCGGATTGCAAAGGCCTGTGCCCGGTCTGCGGCGAGGATTTGAACCTGCGAGATTGCGGGCACCGACCTTATTCTCTTGACAGCCCTTTTGCCGTGTTGAGAAGCCTGCTTTCGGAAGACGACGAATCCCTCTGAAATGAGCGCGCACCCTCCGCTGTTTCAACGAGCCAGGCTCAAGTTGCTGGAAAAGGCCGAGGTACAGGGCTACCTCACGACCGATGACATCCTGGAAGTGGCTTTTCCCCTTCAAGCCGCGCTGGTCAAAACGTTGATCCTGAGCCTGCAACGGGAAGGAATCGAGATCATCGAAAGCGATACGGAACCATCCCCGGTCACGGCTCTGGAGGATGAGGAACAGGACATCATTGAACTTTACCTGAAAGAGACCGGTCAGGTACCGTTGCTGAGCGCGGAGGAGGAGCGTGAACTCGCCATACGCATTCAGAACGGGCGAAAAGCACAGGCGCAAATCGAACAGGCGCGTGGGAAGAGGGCGCTCTCTCTCAAGAAACGACTGGCTCCCATCATCGAGGATGGCATTCAGGCGCGAGAACATCTGATCAAAGCCAACATGCGCCTGGTTGTAAGCATTGCGCGTCGCTTCACGGGTTCTGGTCTCCCGCTGTTAGACTTGATTCAGGAAGGCAATCTGGGGCTGATCCGCGCCACGGAAAAATTCGATCCGAATCGTGGTTTCCGCTTCTCCACCTACGCCACCTGGTGGATCCGCCAGAGCATCGGGAGAGCTATCGCCATGCAAGGGCGAACGATCCGCCTGCCGGTGCATATTCACGAGCAGGTACGTCACATCTATCGCAAAATGTATGAGCTGGAACAAGAGCTTGGCCGGGAGCCAACCCTGGAGGAAATTGCCCAGGCCAGCGGAATGGAAGCCCAAAAGGTGCGCTGGTTGATTAAAGTTTCCTGGTTGCCCCTCTCCTTAGACACCCCGCTGGAAGAAGACGAAAACGAAGACTTTGTGCTAAGCCGTGTGATCCCTGACCAGAATTCCCCTTCCCCCTTGCAAAGTACATATCATTCCATGCTACGAGAAAAATTGAGAGAAATTCTTGACACATTACCCCCTCGTGAGGCGCAGATCTTGCGCCTGCGCTTCGGATTGGAAGGCGACAAACCCTGTACACTGGAAGAATTAGGGCGGCGCTTTGGACTAAGCCGCGAACGGGTGCGTCAACTGGAAAGCTCAGCCCTGCGCCGCCTGCGTCAACCGATCCATGCCAGGATGCTGAAAGATTTCCTTTAGAGTTCCTCCTCCTCATCTTCGTCCAGCCACAGGTCTTCCTCCTCTTCCAGCTCCTCATCTTCCCATTCTTCCAGTTCTTCTTCCCATTCTTCTTCCGCAACCTCTTCTTCACTGGGAGAATATGTAGCACAACCCGTATCGGGATCAATTTCAACCGCAGCTGCGCTACAATACCCCTCATCTAAGAAAATACAATCGGTATAGTGACAACGGATCCGGGGCATAGTATCCTCCAAATAGATTGAGTTAGAAAGCTCTCAAGCGAAAGATTGAAAGCAGAAAGATGAGCGTGATCATCACCGCAGAGAGCACACAGTAGGGACACCAGGCATGAAGGATTGCCGCCTCCACATAGGAAAGATAGGCGGAATAGATCGTGCCGGCCAGGGAAATGCCAAACACTGTCAGAGGGACATACTCTTGCAACAGCGGATGGCGGCGCTCAAAAACCAGAAGCAGAAAAATGGTCAGATACGCCAGAAATCCCAGCAGGGCAATGGGAATTCCATAAATCTCGGAATAGCGACTGGTATTCACCGTATAGCAATCGCCAATTCCAAGATTGCACTGCGCCTCCTGATGCGCAAGTTTCACCCAGGTCAGGTATGCCGAATCGGCCAGACCGATCAATGCCAGAACCACTGAGATCTTTGAAAGTTTATTCATCGAGAAACCAGGCCTCCACTTCCGAGCCAACGGGCAACGATTTTACCCCAGAAGGAAGAATTAGTAAAGCATTCGCTTTCACCAGCGAAAGCAAATTCCCCGACCCCTGATGGGCGCTCAATCGCGCCCGATATTGCCCATCCTGTTCCGAAACGATGGCTCGCAAATAGCTCTCGCGGCCATCGGATTCAATCGGCTCGTCTAAGAAGACTCGATAGCGGCGCCGCGGTCTCCAGGATGTCCCGGAAAGTCGCGCCAGGGCCGGGCGCACAAACAACTCAAATCCCACAAACGCCGAGACCGGGTTCCCTGGCAGGCCAATAAATGGCACCTGACGATAGCGCCCCACCAGCAAAGGCTTGCCGGGGCGCACGTTAACCCGCCAGAATTCCAGTTCGCCCGCCTCTTCCAGGACTTTTCGCACCCAGTCAAAGGCGCCGACGCTCACCCCTGCCGTGGAGAGAATCAAGTCCACCCCCTGCTGCACGGCGCGCTCAAAAGCATCCCGAATCTCTTCCATGCGGTCCGGAAGAATCCCCAGGAAGGTCACGCGCGCCTTTTCACGGCGGAGCAGGGCCTGTAGCATCACCGAATTGGATTCGTAAATCTTTCCAGGGGTCAGGGGAAGCGAGGGCGGTAGCAATTCATCCCCGCTGGAAAAAATTGCGCAATGTGGCAAAGGATATACCGGCACCTGAGAGATTCCCAGCATGGCAAGAGCCCCCACATCGGCGGGCCGCAAACGGCGGCCGGGAGCAAAGATGGTCTCTCCGGCATGTGCATCCATCCCTGCCGGGCGCACCGATTCACCGGGAGCTACCGCTCGAAAAACCCGGATCGAGGAGGGCAGCGTGATGGATCGGCGTTCGGCCTGATCAGTATCTTCCACCGGGACTACCGCATCCGCCCCCTGAGGCAACGGAGCGCCGGTCATAATTCGGACGGCCTGTCCTGGCCCAATCGAAATCCCACGGGGGTCGCGCCCTGCGGGCAAATCGGCGATCACTCGTAACTCAACAGGGGACTCCCGCGAAGCCGATTGTACATCTGCAGAGCGCAGGGCGAAACCATCCATCGAAGAATTGGTAAAAGGCGGCAAATCGTGAGAGGCGAGGATCGTCTGCGCAAGAACGCGCCCTTCCGCCTCAACAAGAGGGACATGCTCTATCCGTCCTGGAGGGGGCAAAAGAGAAATTAACCGCGATTGTGCTTCAGAGACTGAAAGCATAGAGGCAACACCTTAGGGAAATTTTTCAACGCACGAATTATACTCGTTCTGCGTTCAGCACATCACACAATCAACGGCTGAGAGCAGATAACAGACGGTGAAGCGTGCACGGCCTTCTTTTCAATCACCTTTCGAGTGAAAGTGGCAAAAACTGGCAAAAAAAGGATAAAATCAACACCACAGGCAATTACAATACAAATCGCACACGTAACTGTTCGGTCTTGCATCAAAACTGTTGTGTTTGTCATTGCGAGGAGCGTTCTTTGCGACGAA
>JAGHYK010000033.1 GCA_017743695.1 Chloroflexota bacterium | reverse complement strand
TGTGCTACAGGGTAAGAGCTGTGTTAATCGCCCGTTGGAGGAATCTGGCGCAGTCCGTTCAGAATCTCCAGCAAGCGCGCCTGCCAGTTTTCGCTGCCGAAGAAGGTGCAGTAATAAGCGCCGCGCCCGCCACGGACATCGGGGGCATAGTCCGGGAGGTGGGGAGCTTCTCGGCCCTCTGGCGGCGCTGGATAGCGTAGCACAATGCGATTGTGTTCGATGGTCACGGAGGCCAGGCCGGCGCGTTCAGCGCGAAGCTTCACGCGTAACTGGTAGAAGAGATTGCGCGCCGCTTCCGGTAACGCTCCAAACCGATCCTGGAATTCTTGCTCCAGCGCATCCAGCTCGGCCTCATGGCGCGCATCTGCCAGACGACGGTAGAGCTGCAGACGCAGATCGGCATCTGGAATGTAATCGGGGGGCAGGCCAATCGCCAGTGGGAGTTCGACGTTCACCGGTAGACTGAGCGAGGCGTTTTGGAAAGCGGTTACCTCTTCGGAAGGGGGCGGCAGGTCTGGGCGGAGCTGGCGCAGTCGGCGCACGGCATCCGCCAGCAAACGCGTGTAAAGGTGAAAGCCGACGGCAGCGATATGCCCATGCTGGCGCGTGCCCAGTAGCTCTCCGGCGCCGCGGATCTCCAGATCGCGCAACGCGATCAGGTAGCCGGAACCGAGATCGGTATATTCCGCGATGGCATCCAGGCGCTGCTGCCCTTCGGGGGTGGGGGGTAACTTACGATGGCGGAAAAAGTAAGCGTAGGCCCGGACAGCGCCCCGTCCCACCCGGCCGCGGAGCTGGTAAAGCTGAGCCAGACCAAAGGTATCGGCCCGATCCACGATCAGCGTGTTGGCGTTGGGAATATCCAGGCCGGATTCGATGATCGAGGTCGAAAGCAGCACGTCCACTTCGCCGTGGCTGAAGCGATGCATGACCTCGGCCAGCTCCTCCTCCGGCATTTGTCCATGCGCCACTGCGATCCGCGCCTGCGGCACCAGTCGTTGCAGATGGGCCTGCATCCCGTAAATGGTTTGCACCCGATTGTGGACAAAGAACACCTGTCCCCCGCGTTCTATCTCGCGCAGGATGGCCTGACGCACAAGTTGGGGTGAATAAGGCCCTACATAGGTGACGACCGGCAGACGCTCTTCGGGAGGGGTGTTGAGCATGGAAATATCCCGAATGCCGCTCAGGGCCATGTAGAGCGTGCGCGGGATAGGGGTGGCGGTAAGCGTGAGCACATCCACTTCGGTGCGTAGTTTCTTGAAATATTCCTTATGTGTCACGCCGAAGCGCTGTTCCTCGTCTATGATCACCAGGCCTAAATCCTTAAACTGCACATCGGGCTGGAGCAGGCGATGGGTGCCGATCAGAATATCTATGCGGCCTTCCGCCAGCGCGCGCAGGATGTTCTCTTGCTCACGCGGCGAACGGAAGCGCGAAAGCATTTCGACTTTGACCGGAAACGCAGCCAGGCGTTCGCGAAACGTCTCATAATGCTGTTGGGCCAGAATGGTGGTGGGGACAAGCATGGCTACCTGTTTCCCATCCATGACCGCCTTAAACGCGGCGCGTAAGGCAAGCTCGGTCTTGCCATATCCCACATCCCCGCACAACAGCCGATCCATGGGGCGCGGGCGTTCCATATCGCGTTTGATCTCCTCCAGGGCGCGCTTCTGGTCTGGGGTTTCCACGTAGGGGAAGCTATCTTCCAGTTCACGCTGCCAGTCGCTATCGGGGGCGAAGGCATGACCGCGGGCTACCTGTCGTCGGGCGTAGAGATCGAGCAATTCCTGAGCGACCTCGATCACGGCCTGGCGCACGCGCGCCTTTCGTTGCACCCACCATTCTCCTCCCAGGCGGTCAAGGGCCGGCTTGCCCTCATGGGGCGCAACGTAGCGCGTCAGCCGGTCGGCCTGATAGGGCGGGACGAAGAGCTGTGCGCCGTCCTCATATTCGATCACCAGGAACTCGCGTTCCATTCCGTCCAACACGCGCCGCGTCAGCCCCAGGTAGCGTCCGATGCCGTGATCCACGTGCACGACGTAATCCCCCGGTCGCAGGTCGCCGTAGGCGCTTTCTGGGGCCTCGACCACAGCAGGGGCGGAGCGCGAACGCGGTTGCACGCGTTGCCAGCCGAAGATCTCCGCATCGGTAAACAGGTGGAGCGCCGGCCTCTGGCGTATTTGAAAGCCTTGCGGCAGGCTCATCTCCAGAAAGATCGGGGAGAGGGAGAGCCCTCTTCCATACTCCTGCCACACCTCTCGCAGGCGCGTTCCCTGACGGGAAGCGATCAGTACGATCTCGTTTTCACTCAGGCGTTCGGCGATGTGCTCCATAAAGTGCTTCAGCCGGCCGCCGAAAGAAGGAAGTGGGGGGAACCCCTGCGTCCACGGATTTTCTTCGGGCGCGCCGCTATGTCCCACATCGCTCCAGGTGCGATCCTGAATGCGATCCCATAGCTCAGACCACGAAAGATAGGGCACAGGAAACTCAGGAGGGAGCTGCGCTTCCTGACGCATACGGAGCGCTTCGCGCTCGATCCCCTCGGCAATTGCCTGCAGGGTGAGCGCATCTTCTAAGATGATCAGCGCGGAGTCCGGCAGATAGTCCAGCAGCGAAGCGGGCTGAGGATGGAGCAGCGGGATGTGGAACTCGTCATAGGCCTGGGCAGGCTCTGGCGCTTCGGGGAGCAGGTACTCCCGCGCCGGGGTCAAGAGGAGGGCGGATTCGCTCCCGGTCGTGCGCTGGGTGAGCGGATCGAAAGTGCGCAGGCTCTCGATTTCGTCTCCGAAGAAGTCCAATCGCAATGGCGCCGGAGAGGCCGGTGGCCAGATGTCTACGATCCCGCCGCGATGCGCAATCTGCCCTACCGATGTGACAACATGAACGCTCTCATAGCCGGCCTGCATGGCCCAGCGCAGCAGCGCAGGCAGAGGAAAAGACATGGAGGGGACGAGTCGCTTGCAGGCTTTGAGGAAATCGCGCCGCGGCAGGGTGCGCGTCATCAGGGCACGGACGGAGGTGAAGAGCACGACGGGCGCGCCCGGCTTTTCCACCGAGGGCAGGTGATAGCGCGCCAGCGTGGTCAAGGCTTGCAGACGCTCCTGTCGCGTGCTGGCTCCCCAGGATGCCTGTTCATAGAAGAGAGGGGTCGGCTCGGCGAAGAGAGGGAGGAGGGCCGTGCTCCCCATCCAGGTACGCAATTCCTCGCGCAGGCTCACCGCATGGTTGCCGCGATCGGTGATCCACAAGACAGGCCCCGGCCAGTCCTGGGCCAGGGTGGCCAGGAGGGGCAGGCGGATGGCACGCGGGATGCCCTGGGGCGCAGAAATCCGCCCCTCGCGCAGGGATTTCAGCCATTCCTGGTACGCGGGATGGCCCCGAAACGCGGCGAAAATCTGTTCAAGACTCATGTTCAGGATGGCTCATCGCATTCCCGCCCTGGAGGCATCTCCTCGTAGAGGCCTGGCTGTACGAGCCTGGCGTCTCGCGGCCCCTTTCTTTGCCAAATCTTTCCGCGTTCACTCCTGTCCTGTGGCAGGGTTGACGAGCCGCGCGTTAAAGCGCGTCATGGTCTTATCCAGGCCTTCGGTGACGAACGAGAGGACGACATCGACAGCGCGCAAAAGAGCCTCGGAGACGAGCGGCCATTCGTCGCGTTGAAAAGGTTGTAACACGTAGCTGGCCGCATCCTGTTGACCTGGAGGGCGACCAATCCCAATGCGCAGGCGGGGAAATCGTGAGTTACCAAGCTGATCGATGATGGACTGCACCCCTTTCTGGCCGGCGGATCCTCCGCCCGGTCGCAGGCGCAAACTACCCGGCGGCAGATCGAGGTCGTCATGGATCACGAGCAAACGTTCGAGAGGCAGTTTATAGAAGCGCACCAGGCTGCTCACGGCCTGTCCGGAGAGGTTCATATACGTCCGCGGTTTGACCAGGAGTAACTTTTGCCCCTCGTAGGTTGCCTCTCCGGTGAGCGACTTGAACTGGTAGCGCGTCAGGCGCGCATCCAGGCGAATGCACAGTCTATCAATCACCATGAAGCCGACGTTATGGCGAGTGTCGGCGTATTCCCGTCCGGGATTTCCCAGTCCCACAATCAGGTACATTCGACTGTCCTCCTGCTCAATCGGTGCGTGCGGCCAGATAAATCCCTGTCAGGATCAGCGCGCCACCCACGATGGTGAAAAGGGTGGGGATTTCGTTCAGGATCAAATAGGCCAGGATGGCCGAACCTAATGGCTCGCCGAGGGTGGTAATGGCAACCAGCGTTGCCGAAAGATAGCGCAAGGCCCAGTTATAGGTGGAATGGCCGATCAGTTGGGGCACCAGCCCGAGCATCAGCATCCAGAAGTAGGTTTGTGGCTGATAGCCGAGGAAAGACTGACCGCGCCCGAGGGCAATCAGGATGAGCAGAATGGCAGCGATCCCATAGACGACCGAGATATAAGGCACCAGCGAGACCTGAGCGCGCAGTCTGCGACCGATCATGAGGTAGCCGCTCACCGCCCAGGCTCCGACCAGGGCCAGGAAGTTGCCCCATAAGGCGCGCCCCTGCAGGGCGACTGCCAGGCTCGGGCAACGCAGGCCGTTTTGCCATTCGCAGGCATCGCCTGAAGCGATGATGATGCCTCCTGTCGTAGCCAGGAGTAGACCCACGGCGACCACGCGCCGCAACGGTTCGCGCAGGAAGATGGGTGAGAGCAGTGCCACCCAGAGCGGCCCCGTGCTGACGAAGACAACCGAACTGGCGACCGTGGTGTATTCGAGCGAGGTGATCCAGGTAGCAAAATGGAGGGCGAGAAAAGCACCGCTCAGGAAGGCCAGCAGAAAATGGTGCGACTGCACCAGATGGCGCAATTCCTGCCGATGGCGCAAGAGGGCGATGGGGAGCAACGTCAGGGTGGCCAGCGTCAGGCGGGTCGCAGCGATCACCAGCGAAGGCGCCTCGCGTTGCGCCAGGCGGATGAAGATCGAAGCCGTCGAGACGGCCAGGATGGCGACAAACAGCGCCAAAGCGATCCGGGAGCGAGAAGGCGTATCGGACATGGAGCACCTGCCACAAGGGAGTGAAAGTAATAATCAATTGTACCATTTTCGGACTGTTGCTTTTGGCTATGCCTGACCTGTCGCAACCGGGTATAATTCTACTCATTCGACGTATTTTTACACTCTGGAGGTACAGGTTTGCAAGAATTCTCTCAGGAACCCCTTGAACCATCAACAGAACCTTCCCAACCTGGCTTCTGGCGCTCGTTTCTGCGCGAATTTCTTGAAACGCTCCTGCTGGCGATGGTGCTGTTCCTGGTGGTGGAAGCACTTTCGGCGCGGGTGCGGGTGGAAGGTTTCAGCATGTTGCCTACGCTACAGAACGGAGAACTGGTGTTGGTGAGCAAAATCAGTTATCGTTTTTCCCCCATCCAGCGCGGCGACATCATTGTTTTTCGCCATCCGCTTTATCCCAACCAGGAACTGATCAAGCGCGTGATCGGCTTGCCAGGTGATACAATACAGATACAGAACGAACGGTTGATTTTGAACGGGATGGCCATTCAGGAGCCATATATCACCGCTCCGCCGCGTTATAATGGAGAGTGGCAGGTGCCACCCGAACACCTTTTTGTGCTGGGTGACAATCGCAACGATTCATCGGATTCGCATTCCTGGGGATTGTTGCCCATAGACCATGTGATTGGCAAAGCGATTCTGGTCTACTGGCCGCTTTCACGGATCCGTCTGTTGGAACATCCTGCGCTTTTAGATTCCGTACCCTCTCCCTGATATGCGTAGCATTCCCGAAATTCGTTCCCTGGTTGAAACCTACCTGCGCCATCTCCCTCCTGTACCGGAGCTACCTGCCTTGCCCCATGGGGCAGCCCTGGCCTCCTGGATCGATCATACCCTGCTCAAGCCGGAAGCCACCCCGGAGCAGATTCGGCGCCTGTGCGAGGAGGGGCGCACCTATCGCTTTGCGACGGTGTGCATCAATCCGGTCTATGTCTCGCTGGCGGCGCGGGAGCTGCAGGGTACCGGGGTGGGTGTGTGCGCGGTGATCTCTTTTCCCCTGGGGGCGCATTCGTTACGGCACAAAGTTGCTGAAGCCCGGCAGGTGCTGGAGGATGGAGCTACGGAAATTGACATGGTGATCCACATCGGAGCTTTGAAAGCGGGGGAATATCAGAACGTGCTGGAGGAGATCGCTGCCGTGGTGGAGGTGGCTCATCGGCGGGCTGCGCCGGTCAAGGTGATCCTGGAAATGGCCTTGCTGACACAGGAGGAAAAAATTTGGGGTTGTCTTCTGGCGCAGGAGGCAGGGGCCGATTTTGTCAAAACCTCCACCGGGTTTGGGCCGGGCGGCGCCACGGTGGAGGATGTGGCGTTAATGCGCCGGGTGGTCGGCCCGGCGATGGGCGTCAAGGCAGCCGGCGGTATCCGTACGCTGCGCGATGCTCAGGCCATGTTGCAGGCCGGGGCCAACCGCCTGGGGAGTAGTTCGGGGATCTCAATCTTAAGGGAAGCCTTAGAGGAACGCCATGAGTGAGAATGAAAACGCTTCTACGGAACAGACTTTTCCCTGTCCAGAATGCCAGAGCGGGCTGATGCATCTGAAATCCATCACATACATTACCTGGTTGGGGAACGAGTTGATCACGGTGCCAGATTTCCCGGCCTGGGTTTGTGATGTGTGCGGGAGGCGCGAATATGATGAGCGCGCCATTGCCTGGTTAAACCTGCTTCTGGCGCCTTCCATGGGCAAACCTCTCCGTACTTCCCGCCGTTCGCATCGCGCCCCACGTCAGCCCCGTCCCCGTTCCTCGAACACGCGCACCGCCCGCTGAGGAGGTTGGATGGCTGCTCCTGATACAAATCGCTTTGCAAATATTGATCTCTTGACCTCTGCCTACCGTGCCGTCGGCAAAGTCATGGTCACCCATACGGGCGTCATCGGATTGTTGAACGATGCGACGAAGTCCTATATTGAGATACACGATGCGCGCCTGGCCTATATTCATATGCCCACCAAACTGGTAGGGCATTTCGAGGTCCTGCGATTGCTCAAGAGCCAGATTTTCGTCGTCTGTGCGGCGCGGCGTGAGGAACTGGGGCCGCTTTCTCTGCTACGCGGAGGTTTCCTTTCCTTCAAGGAGCATCCAGTGTTCCTTACCACGCAGGTCTACGAAGTGCGCGGTACGCTTGAACTGCCCGGAAAATTCGACTATTCTGCGGTGATGTTCGAGGGAACGCGCGATTTTGTGCCGATCTACAATGCGCTGATCAGCGCCATTCTTTTCCCGACCCTGCGGATGGAGAGCCCGGCCGGCCTTTTCAACCGGAAACGGGTGGATTTCATGGGGCTGGAAGCAGACCGGCGCAAAGAGTAAGTTCCGCGGCCTTTTGACCCCATCCGAAACAGCAGGCGCGCAATACAGATAGCCGCGGTTTTATGGAGTCCATTTGAAGGATGCCTCACAGGCTTTACCCGGAACCATGCCCATAACCCTGTTGCTCCTGAATGCTGGAGTGTAAATATGCGTGCGATGGTGCTTCCTGGAATCGTTCCCCTTCGCGGAGATGCCTCTGAGCATGTGCCGCTGACGCTGCGCGAGATGCCGATCCCGCAGCCAGGGCCAGGTGACGTGTTGCTCCGCGTGCTGACCTGCGGCGTCTGCCACACGGAGCTGGATGAGATCGAAGGGCGAACGCCGCCGGCCTTCTTCCCGATCATCCTCGGCCATCAGGTGGTGGGAGTGGTAGAGCAGGCGCCGCCAGGTTCGCCGCTTAAGGAGGGGGATCGGGTGGGAGTGGCCTGGATTTTTTCTGCCTGCGGTGAATGTGAGGCCTGCCGAAGAGGGGAGGAAAATCTCTGCCCCCAGTTTCGCGCCACCGGGCGCGATGTGCATGGGGGATATGCGGAGTACATGGTCGCCCCGGCGGACTTTGTGCATCCCATCCCCGACGGGTTAAGCGAACTGGAAGCCGCACCGTTGCTGTGCGCCGGCGCCATCGGCTACCGCTCCCTGCGCCTGACGAATTTACAGGATGGCGAACCCCTGGGGTTGACCGGTTTTGGCGCCTCCGGTCATCTGGTGTTGAAGATGGCGCGCTATCTTTATCCCCGCTCGCCGATCTTCGTCTTCAGCCGCAATCCGCAGGAGCGCGAATTTGCCCGTTCCCTGGGCGCGACCTGGGCCGGGGCGATTGAGGAGCGCTCCCCGCAGCCGTTGCGGGCGATCATTGATACCACGCCGGTCTGGCGCCCTGTTCTGGAAGCGCTCAAGAACCTGGCTCCGGGGGGCAGGCTGGTGATGAATGCCATTCGCAAGGAAGAGCATGATAAAGAAACCTGGCTGCATCTGGATTATCCTTCACAGCTCTGGCTGGAAAAGGAGATCAAAAGTGTCGCCAATGTGACGCGCCGCGACGTGCGCGAGTTCCTCGAGCTGGCGGTTGCAGCCGGCATTCGTCCGGAAGTTCAAGAATATCCCCTCGAAGCGGCGAATCGCGCCCTGTGGGAACTCAAACAAGGGCGCATTCGGGGCGCCAAAGTCTTACGGGTGAGCCATTGACTCGCTTCCTGCGTCATCCCCTCTTGCTGCTTTTTCTATTGAGCGTTCTCGCCTACGGGCTTTTGATCCCGTTTTTGGGCTTCTACTGGGATGATTTGCCGATGTCCTGGATCCGCTATGAGTTAGGCCCACAGGCGATGGTGCGCTATTTCTCGAACAATCGCCCGCTTTGGGGGGTGCTTTATCAGTTGACCACGCGCCTGATCCCACAGGTGCCCCTTTACTGGCAGCTTTTTGCTTTGTTCTGGCGCTGGGTGACAGCGGCGCTCTTCTGGCTTCTGCTACGCAGGCTCTGGCCCTCGCGGGAGGAGATGGCGTTTTGGGCGAGCGCCTTTTTCCTGCTCTATCCGGGCTTCAACCAGCAATGGGTGGCGTACCTGTACAGTCACTTTTTCATTGTGTTGAGCCTGTTTCTCTTTTCGCTGTGGGCCATGCTCCGCGCCCTGGAATCAGCGGCGCCGTCTTCTCGCTGGCATGGCGTGGCCCTGCTGGCCTCTGCGCTGAATCTGTGGATGATGGAATATTTCTTCTTCCTGGAGCTGGTGCGCCCTTTCCTCTTGTGGGTCTTCCTGGGAGTGCACGAGGAAAAACCAGCGGCTCGCCTTTCCCGTTTGCTCAAAGTTTTCTGGCCATATGGAATGCTATGGGGCGCGGCAGTGCTCTGGCGCATGTTTGTTTTCAACAATCAGGTATATCAGACCCGCTTGCTGGATCAATTACGGAGTGACTTCTGGCCCACGCTTGGGGGGCTTCTCCTTGCCATTCTGACGGATGTCAGGGAAGTGCTGGTAGATGGCTGGCTGCAGGTTTTCCTGTTGCCGCGCCCGGAAGTGGACGGATGGCGAACAACAGGGATGTACGCGGCGGTCGTAGCGCTCTCTGCCGTGACGGTGGCCTTCTTCGTGTGGAAACGGCGCACGCAGGAGATGCCCTCGGCGGCGCCATTGGGGATTGGGCTGGTGGCTTTGTTCCTGGCCGGCTGGCCTTTCTGGCTGGCGGAACTGGAGATCAGCCTGAATTTTCCTGCCAGTCGTTTTACGTTGCCCTTCCTGTTCGGCAGCGCGCTGTTTTTGAGCGGTGCTTTGAGCTATGTGCGTCGCGAACCGTTTCGCTGGGGACTGGCAATCCTGGTGATCGCCCTGGCCGTCGGGCGGCAGTTCCTGTGGGCGGATCTCTATCGGCGAGACTGGAGGGTTCATCGGACGATGTTCTGGCAATTGAGCTGGCGCGCGCCCTCCCTGACGCCGAACACGATGCTTTTGCTCAACGAGGGGGCCTTTTTTGCCTATGCGGATAATTCTCTCGCAGCAGCGCTGAACTGGATTTATGCTCCTGACTTGAAAGGGGAGGCCATCCCTTACGTTTTGTTCTATCCGACGAATCGCATTGGCAACTCCCTGCCTGCTTTGGCGCCCGGGCAAAGTGTGCGCTATAGTTTCCTGGCCGGCACGTTTCAGGGTTCGACCTCGCAGGTCGTGGCCTTCTATTTTCAACCCCCGGCCTGCCTGCGCTTTTTAGACCCGGAAATCGAGCGCGAGAACCGCATGATCCCGATAGAAAGCCTGATGCGTGAGGCGCTGCTGCTTTCCGATGCGCGCTGGATCGGGACGCAGGAAGCGGCGCGCCTGCCGGCCATCTATGGGCCGGAACCGCCTCATGGATGGTGTTATTATTTCCAGAAGGCGGATCTGGCGCGTCAGCAGAAGCATTGGGCGCAGGTTGCAAAACTGGCTGAGCAGGCCTTCGGCTTGCAGGATCATCCCAACGATCCGCTGGAGTACTTCCCCTTCATCGAGGCCTATGCGCATCTCGGCGACTGGTCCCAGGCTTTGAAACTTTCCAGGCAGGCATATCAGGTTTCACCGCGCTTTGTCGGCCCTCCGCTGTGTCGTTTGTGGGAGCGGCTCAAGCGGGAGGTGAGTATCCCGGATACCGTTCGTGATGATATTCACAACCATTTGGGCTGCTTTGCGGAATGAGGCCAGCATGATAAAATATAGGTGCGCGGGATACGCTGAAAGGAGGTGATGAGAGTTCGAGTGAAGACTTACTTCCATCCGTTCCCTTTTCGAGTCCGTTCTATTTTTGAAAGAAAGGAGGAGTCCCATGCGTAAGTCACTGTTCACCGTATTTGCGTTTGTCCTTGGGCTGAGCCTGATCCTGAGCGCTTGTGCCCCCAAAACCCCCACCCCTGCGCCTGCCACTCAGGCGCCGGCTACGCAACCGCCGGCCACTGAGGCCCCCACCCAGCCGCCTGCGCCTACCGTCGCTCCGACGGAAGCACCCACCCAGGCGCCGTTCGTTTTCGGAATGCTCCTGGTAGGGCCTTACAATGATCGGGGTTGGAGCCAGGCGCACTATGAGGCTGGAAAATATGTCGAGCAGAAGCTCGGGGCGAAGATGATCTACCTGGATAAAGTGAACCCGGCGGATCGCCCCGGCACGACGGCTTCCCAACTGGCCGAAGAGCTGGTTGCGCAGGGCGCCAGGTTGATTATCTTCAACTCGGATGACATGAAGGACGAATCTACCAAATTCGCCCAGGAGCATCCGGATGTGTTCGTGATCATGGCCTCCGGTGACCAGGTCTGGAAAGAGGGGAAGGCCTATACGGAGATCCCGAACATGATCAACATCATGGGGCGCATGGAATACGGCAAGATGATCGCTGGTTGTGCGGCTGCGTTGACCACTCAAACCGGCAAGATCGGCTATCTGGGACCCCTGATCAATGACGAAACACGCCGCCTGGCGGCCTCTGCCTATCTCGGCGCCCGCTATTGCTGGACGAAGTATCTCGGGAAAGATGCCAGAGACCTGGCCTTCAAGGTGAGCTGGATCGGCTTCTGGTTTAACATCCCCGGTGTCACCGATGATCCGACGAAAGTGGCGGATGATTTCATCAACAGCGGCTATGACGTGATCATCTCCGGGATTGACACGACCGAGGCTCTCACGCAGGCCAAGAAGGCGCATGACGCCGGGAAGGCTGTCTGGGCCATTCCCTATGACTTCATCGGTGCCTGTGAGGAAGCGCCGGATGTCTGCCTGGGTGTTCCGTATTTCAACTGGGGGCCGGAATATCTGAAGGCCATCAAAGCGGCCGCCGAGGGCACATGGCAATCGCAGTTCGTCTGGGCCGGGCCGGACTGGAAGGATATTAACAATCCCGATACCAGCGCCGTCGGCTTTGTCAAAGGAAAGGCACTCTCGGAGAATGCGGCCAGGATGGTGGATCAGTTCATCTCCGAACTGGCCGGCGGTTTGAACCTGTGGGTGGGCCCGCTCAAACTCCAGGATGGTACGGAGTACCTCAAAGAGGGCGAGGTAGCCACCGATCAGCAGATCTGGTACCTGCCGCAGTTACTCGAAGGCATGGAAGGCCAGAGCGTGCCGCAGCAGTGATAGACCCGCGCGGGGGGAGGCTTTCTGCCTTCCCCCTTTTTGTTACAGGTGCTCCATGAAGGTTGAACTCCGCCACATTCACAAGCACTTTGGTCCGGTTCACGCCAACAATGACATTACTTTGAGCATACCGGCTGGCACGATTCAAGGGTTGCTGGGGGAAAACGGGGCCGGGAAGAGTACGTTGATGAAAATCCTTTCTGGTTTTTTGCGCGCCGATTCAGGGGAAATTTTGTTGGATGATCGGCGAGTTATCATTCGCTCTCCTGCCGATGCCATTCGCCACGGGATTGGCATGTTGCACCAGGATCCGTTGGATTTTCCTCCCCTGCGCGTCATAGATAATTTTCTCCTTGGACAGCAGGCAAAAGGCATTTTCCTGCAGCGCAACCAGGCCCTGGAGGCATTTCAACGCCTGGCGCAGCAGTACGATTTTTCGCTCGATCCGTTTGCCTATGTGGAGAACCTGACCGTCGGCGAACGGCAACAACTGGAAATCCTGCGCCTGCTCTGGTCAGGCGTGCGTGTGCTGATCCTGGACGAGCCGACCACCGGCATCAGCGCGGCCCAGAAACAGAAACTGTTTGCCACCTTGCGCCGCCTGGCCGAAGAGGGGAGGACGGTGATCTTCGTCTCCCATAAACTGGAGGAAGTGGAAGAACTGTGCCATCGTGTGGCGGTACTGCGCGCCGGCCGCCTGGTGGGGGAAATGCATCCCCCTTATGACACAAGGAAGCTGGTTGAGATGATGTTTGGCCGTGAAATTCAGGCTGCGCCACGGGCCTCCTTTGCCGCTTCGATCCCTGTTCTCCGCTTGCAGCAGATGACGCTGGAAGATGTGCGCCTGCGTATGACCGCGGTGGATCTGGATGTACACGCCGGGGAAACGATTGGCCTGGCGGGGATGGAAGGGAGCGGTCAGGATTTGTTCCTGCGCGCCTGCGCCGGCCTGGTGCGCCCGGTCGCCGGGCGGGTGCTGGTGGGTGAACAGGATTTGACGGGCAAGGCCTATCACGCCTATAAACGAGCGGGTGTTGAATTCCTGCCGGCGGCTCGCCTGGAAGAGGGCCTGGTGCCCGGCCTGACATTGAGTGAGCATTTCTTGCTGGTGAGCGAACGGCAGGGCTTTTTCCTGCAGCGCGCTTATGCCCAGCGTCTGGCAGAAGAGCAGATTGCACTTTATAACATCAAAGGGCGGCCGCATTCGCCGGTGGAGTCTCTTTCCGGTGGCAATCAGCAACGTGCCTTGCTGGCCCTTCTGCGCCAACCTCTCTCTCTGCTTCTTTTGGAGCATCCGACCCGGGGCCTGGATGTGGAATCCTCCATTTACATCTGGTCGCTTCTCAAAGAGCGTTGTCGCCAGGGGACGGCGATTCTCTTTATTTCTTCGGACCTGGAGGAGATTTTGCAATACAGTGATCGCGTGCTGGTCTTCTTTAGCGGCAAAGTCTCCCCACCGCTGGAGGCCTCTGCGTTGAGCGTGGAGGAGCTTGGAGGCCTGATCGGCGGCAAGGGATGGGAAAAATTCGGCGTGCAGAGGGAGTCATGAAGCGCGAACAAATCGGTCTTTCTTTGGGTTTGCGCCTGCTGGCCATTTTGCTGGCGCTTCTGTTTACCGTTATGGTGCTTCTGCTGAGCGGAGCGCCTCCACTGGAAGCGTTCCGTCAGATCGTGCTGGGCGCTTTTGGTTCGTATAAGCGCTTTACCGATGTACTGGTCTCCTGGGTGCCGCTTTTGCTGGTGAGCAGTGGTTTGTTGATCACTTTTACGGCGGGGCTGTGGAACATTGGCATTGAGGGGCAGATCACCTTAGGGGCGATTGCGACCACCTGGGCGCTGCGCCTGCTCCAGGACAGCACGTTCCCCCCTGCGCTGAGCCTGTTGCTGGCCACGCTGGCCGGAATGCTGGGGGGAGCGATCTGGGCGTTGCTGGCTGGGGCCTTAAAGACCTTCGGCGGCGTGAACGAGATTTTCGGTGGGCTGGGATTGAATTTCGTGGCGACAGCGCTCACGCTCTGGCTGATCTTCGGCCCGTGGAAACGCCCCGGCATCGGTTCGATGAGCGGCACGGAGCCGTTTCCGCAGGCGCTCTGGCTACCCGTATTGCCGGGGTTGCGCTTGAGCCTGTGGGCTTTGGTGCCCGGCTTGCTGGCCTGGGGAATGGTCTTTCTGCTCCTGAGCAACACCTATTTCGGCCTGCGCTTGAAAGCGGTGGGGAAAAATCTCCGCGCCGCCTATTTGCTTGGGGTGCCCACCTGGCAGCACATGATGCTGGCTTTCCTGCTTTGTGGCGCACTGGGGGGCCTGGCCGGCTCCTTCCAGGTGACTGCGGTTTACCATCGTCTGATTCCGGCGATTTCCAGCGGCTATGGCTATCTGGGGTTGCTGGTTGCAATGCTGGTCAATTTCCAGACGCTGTGGGTGGCACCGGTGGCCTTCTTCTTTGCGGCTTTGAACCTCGGAAGCATTCAGTTGCCGATCGTCTTGAAGCTGGATTCGAGTCTTTCGGGGGTCATTCAAGGAGTGCTGGTGCTCTTTGTGCTGTTGCTGGACGGTGTCCGACGCCGAATGGAGCGAGGTTGACATGGAAGATTTGACCCTTTTGCTCGGTTTTGCGGGGATTTTTGCTTTTTCTGCGCCATTGATCTTTGCAGTGGTAGGGGAAACGCTCATCGAGCGCGCCGGGATCGTCAATCTTGCGGTGAACGGCACCATCTTGTTGACGGCGATGGCCGGATTCGCCGTGGCGGCGCGCACGGGGAGCCTCGTCCTGGGATTTCTGGTAGGGGCGTTGATCGGAGCCGCGGTGGCATGGCTGATTGCGTTTAGCAGCATTACCCTGAAACAATCTCAGGTGGCAATCGGTTTTGTTTTGACCCTGCTCACCCGCGATCTGGCCTACTTTCTGGGCAATCCCTACATGGGGCTGGCCGGCCCTCGTTTGCCTTCCTGGCATTTTCCCCTGCTGAAGGATGTGCCTTTCCTGGGGATTCTCTTCTTCCAGCATGACTGGATGACCTATTTGAGCTACCTGGTGATTTTCCTGGGGTGGTGGTGGATTTTCCATACCCGTCCGGGGCTGATCTTGCAGGGGATCGGAGAGCGGCCGGCGGCGGCCTATGCGCGCGGTACCGATGTGAACCGCCTGCGCTACCTGTATTCAGTAGTGGGCGGCGCGTTGATCGGCCTGGCCGGCCCGATCTACTCGCTGAGCGTAAAGGCCGGCTGGAAGGGAACGATCTCCGGGCTGGATGGGCTGGGCTGGATTGCGCTTTCCATCACCATTTTCGGCGGCTGGAATCCCCTGCGGGCCGCTTTCGGCGTTTACCTGTTCGGTTTCCTGCAATGGTTGGGATTGGTGCTACAGCCGCGTTTGCCGGGCATTCCTTCCCAGGTGTTGCAGGTAGCTCCGTTCCCGTTGATGATTTTGACCCTGTTGCTGGTGAACATCGGCAATGCGGAGTGGGTGGAGCGCACGCTGGCCGCCCTGCCTGATCGCTGGCGCCATTTCCTGAAGCGCCTGTTGCGCGCCCTGCGCGCCAATCCGCCCGCCTCGTTGGGCGTTCCCTTTGAGCCAGAGTGAGAGGCCGATTTCATCGCAGTTTTGAGACGCGCCTCTCTTCGCTTTACAAAATCTTCACACGATGTTTATCCTCGCTTGATGTACTCCTGGTATGCTACAGGTGTACTGGAAACAGGACACAGGAAGCATCAGAGGGAAGTGGCGTCTGGCATATGGCTACGCTTCTGTCAACCCGGTCTTGTTTCCATGAGCAGAATTCTTGCATACAGGAGGTCCTATGACTCGAGGTTGGAAGATTGCATCTATCATTGGCGGGATCATCGCGGCCCTGGCTTTGATCGGGGGCGCGTTTGCCGCCGGGAACTGGTATGCCCGTACGCAGAGCGCCCGCGCACCCCAGTCCTCTCTGCCCTGGGGATGGCAAAACGGGCATCCAGGTTGGGGAAATCCGTGGATGCGGGGATGGAAGAATCACCCCGGCTGGCGAGGTCGCGGTGGGGCGCCCATGCCCTATCAGGCGCCGCGTGCGCTGGTGACCCCTACCCCGCTCACGGCGCAGGAGGCGAAACAAGCGGTGGAAAGCTACCTGCAGACGTTGGGGCTTTCGGGGCTGGAAGTCAGCCGGGTGCTGGTTTTTGATCGCGGTGCTTATGCCGTCGTCCAGGAGACGCAAAGCGGCATGGGAGCTTTTGAGGTCTTCGTTCATCCGGTGACCCGCGTGGTATCGGTCGAAAAAGGCACGGGGATGGTCTGGAATCAAAAATATGGCGTGCTTGCCATGTACGGTCGCAAAGGGCTTAACCGCTGGGGCACGCCCAGCATCCCCGAAGTCTCGGCTGAAATGTCGGTGAGCGAAGACCAGGCGAAAGAGGCAGCGCAAAAATTCCTGGATGGTTATTTGCCCGGCGCGACAGTCTCCCGAGTGACTCGCTTTTACGGTTATTATGCCGTGGAATATGCGAAGGATGGGAAGACGGCCGGGGTGCTCCATGTGAACGGGAATACCGCTCAGGTGGCTCCGCTGCTGCGTTTTACCTTTAGTCAGCTTGTTGAGGAATGGCAAAAATAAGACGGCTGTGACGTGAGCGGTGTGCGCGCCTATGGCGGCGAAAATCCTGATCATAGATGACGAGCCGAGCATTCTCAATCTGGTCTCTGCCTATTTGAGGCCGGAAGGGTTCGAGGTGTATACAGCCTCAGATGGCCCTTCCGGCCTTAAGGCAGCGCGTGCCTGCAAGCCGGACCTGATTGTGCTCGATCTCATGCTTCCCGGCATGGATGGGTTAGAGGTGCTCAATCGTCTGCGCCGCGAGTCGAACGTGTATGTGATTCTGCTCACGGCCCGCACCGAGGAGACGGATAAGATCGTGGGCCTCTCGATTGGCGCCGATGATTACGTGACCAAGCCGTTCAGCCCGCGCGAACTGGTGGCGCGGATCAAAGCAGCACTGCGACGGATGCAATTAATTTCTCAAGAAGAACATGAAGGGATATTAAACTTTCGCCATGTGCAGATTGACCTGGATGCGCGACGGGTGTTTGTAGAGGGGAAAGAAGTCGAGCTGACTGCCACCGAATTCGAGCTCCTTAAGGCCCTGGCCCAGAACGCCGGTCGGGTGATGACGCGCGAGCGTTTGCTGGAAAAAATCTGGGAAACCGACTATTATGGCGATGCGCGCGTGATAGATGTGCATGTTGGCCACATCCGTCAAAAGTTGGGTCGCCCGGAATGGATTGCCACAGTGCGCGGCGTCGGCTACCGTTTTGAGGATGAGCGCGCATGAAACGCCTGGGAATGCGCATCTTCCTCTCCCACTTGCTGGTGATCGGCCTGGCAGCCGTGATCCTGATCCTGGCTTCGCAGGCTTCCTTACCCAATGCCTTCGAGCGTCATCTGCGCAAGATGGATGGGCGCCTGATGATGCGAGGGGCAGGGATGATGCTTGAGCTATATCGCGAGTACCGGAACAGTTTCAATGAGGCCCTCTTCCTGGCCCTGGTCGTTGCGGTGTTTGTCTCCATTCTTGCCAGTGCCTGGCTCAGCCTGCGCATCGTTTCGCCGCTCCAGGCTCTGGCGCGTGCCACCCGGCGCATTGCTCAGGGACATTATGATGAGCGCGTGGAAGTCGAGGGAGAGGACGAAATTGCCGATTTAGGGCGAGATTTCAACAATATGGCGGCACAGCTGGAGCAGGTCGAAGCCCGGCGGCGCCAGTTAATTGCGGATGTCAGTCATGAGCTACGCACCCCACTGACGGCCATCAAAGGCTATATGGAGGGGTTGCTGGACGGTGTCCTGCCTGCTGGCGAGGAGACTTTTCATCAAGTGTATCAGGAAGCCGAGCGTTTAAGCCGCCTGGTAGATGATCTGCAGGAATTGAGCCGTGTGGAAGCGGGTGCCATTGAGCTACACTTTCGTCCTTTGCGCCTGGAACAGGCGATTGCAACGGTGAGGAAGCGACTGGGGCCTCAGATCGAAGCGCAGGGGCTGACGCTCCACCTGTATCTGCCAGACTCTCTACCAGCGGTGCTCGCGGATGAGGACCGCCTGATCCAGATCCTGACCAATCTGGTGGGGAACGCCATCAAGTTCACCCCGCGTGGTGGAGAGATTAACATTCGAGCGGAGCAAAGGGGGAATGAGGTCTATGTCACGGTCGAGGATAACGGTATTGGCATCCCGCCGGAGCACCTGGGGCGCATTTTTGATCGCTTCTATCGGGTGGATCGCTCGCGCTCACGAGAGACCGGGGGCAGCGGGATTGGGTTGACCATCGTGCGCCATCTGGTCGAGGCGCATCATGGACGTATTTGGGCGGAAAGTGAGGGGGAAGGCAAAGGCAGCCGTTTCATCTTCACCCTCCCGGTGGCTCGCCAGGCATAAGCATTTCGCTGATTGCGTTCTGGAAAACCACCTG
>JAGHYK010000218.1 GCA_017743695.1 Chloroflexota bacterium | reverse complement strand
CGGCGGTATTTCATTCCGCGCAAATCCGTCCCATCCGCGTCATCCGCGTTCTCCCCGCATCTCCCAGGTTACAAACTTTCATCCCTCACACGCCAGGCGATAGGTTTCCAGCGTTCGCGTCACGTGCGCCATCAGCAGAGCGCGCGGTTGAGGGGAGATGTTCCCCTCGCGCACCTGCTCGTATTCCTGCGGCAGGTACTGGCTGAGCAGCGAGAGCGGCGGCGGGGTCTGCTCCAGGTTGCGCAGCAGACGCTCGAAGGCGGCCTGCACCGACGGCACGTTCCAGTAGTAGCGGATGCGGTCGCTGAAACTGTAGGCGCGGGCGAATTTCTGACGCTGCGGGCTGCCGCCGTAGTGTTTTTGCCAGTGGACGGGGTTGGCGAGCATGGCCTCTTCCAGTGACTCGCGGATGCGGGAAGCCGGCTCCAGCCCCAGGGCGGCTTCCATCTCCGCCAGGGCAAAGACGGCCTCGCGCAGCGCAAAGGTCAGCGCCGGGCCGACTTTGAGGATGGCAAAATGGTCTTCGACCAGGGCGCGCAGGGCGGCGGGGGTCTGGTAATCGGTGGAGTGGGCTTCATAAACCATGCCCGGCACGCTTTCGATGAAACGGGAAAGGGACGCAGCCGCGGCGCGGTCGTACTCGTGAATGGTCTCGTCGCCGAACTCGACGCCCGGCTGCACGACCAGGGCGCGGACGCGCTCCCAGGCCGCATCCAGGCCGCGGGCGTGGAAGGCGCGGCGCATGGTCTCCAGCGTTTCGGCGGCGGACTCGGGCGCGGTCACGGTGAGATGGGTCTCCCCGGCCTTTGCGCCGCCGGCCGCGGGGACCTCCGATCCGACGATGTAGCGCAACGCCGAT
The DNA here is from genome assembly GCA_017743695.1 of Chloroflexota bacterium. Classification (GTDB taxonomy): domain Bacteria; phylum Chloroflexota; class Anaerolineae; order Anaerolineales; family Villigracilaceae; genus 630D-37. Next base: position 3,130 of record JAGHYK010000218.1, on the reverse strand, counting down.
TTTGCCCCCATCTGTTCGGCAGTGCTTTCGGCGATCTCGGCCAGGAATGCGGTGCGTTCGGCAATCGTCTCCACGGAGAGATGGCGTTCGCCGCCGAGAGGCATGGAGCAATCCAGATGGATTTTGGTATAGCCAGCCTGGACGAAGGCGCGCACCAGGTCGGCGGCCTTTTGCATGGCGCTTGCGGCGGGTTCGCTGGCCCAGGGCAGCGGGCCGAGATGGTCGCCGCCCAGGAGCAGGCGCGAGCGCGGCAGGCCCAGGCGGTCAGCGGTCTCCTGCACGAAGCGGGCAAAGTCGGCGGGGGTCTGGCCGGTGTAGCCGCCAAACTGGTTGACCTGGTTGCAGGTGGCCTCGATGAGCACCAGCGAGCGGTGGGACAATCCATAGCGCAGGGCGGCTTCGATGACCAGCGGGTGCGCCGAGCAGACGGAAGTCAGGCCGATGGGTCGGCCAAAGTGGTGGGAGAGGGTGAGGTAGTCGAGGTAGTGCATACTGGGCGAGGGACAGTGGACGGTGGACGGCAGACGGTAGATGGGACGGTTAGAGGAAGGAGAGGGCTTCGATGAGGGTTGGCTGGGCAGCGGTGCCGCCGGCGGCGCGAGTAGAGAGCGCACCGCAGACAGCCGCCAGGCGCAGCGATTTCTTAAACGGCCAGCCGTTGAGGTAGCCATAGAGGAAACCGGCGTCAAAGGCGTCGCCGGCGCCGACGGCATCCACGACGTTGACGGGAATACTGGGCACGCGGACTTTTTGACCATGTGAGATGCCCAGGGCGCCCTCTTTTCCCAGTTTGATCGCCACCGTTTCGACTCTGGTATGCAGCCTGGACGCCGCTTCCTCGACGTTTTCCGCCTTTGTGATCGCCTTTGCTTCGGCCTCGTTGGGCAGGAAGACGTTGACGAGGGGCAGCAGGTCGAGGACGCCCTCCCAGGTTCCAGTGGGATCCCAGTTCGTATCAAGAGAGATAGTCAGGCCGAGGGCGCGGGCGCGCTCGAAGAGGCGGGGCAGGCCAGGGCGCAGACCATGTTGCAAAAAGTAGGAGGCAACGTGCAGATGGCGCGCCTGACGCAGCAGATCGTCTGGGATGTCTTCGGCGCGCAGGGCCGGGATCGTGCCCGGATAGGTGAGCATGGCGCGGTCGTGGCCTTTGTTGAGGATCACGGTCAGGCCGGTGGGGCGGTGCGGGTCCACGATGACGGCGGAGGTGTCTATGCCGCGATTCTGCATCTCTTCGATGATGAAGCGACCGAAGAAATCCTTGCCGCAAACACCGATGAAGGCCACCTTCAGGCCGAGACGGGCTGCGCCACAGGCGGCAATGACGGAGGACGAGCCAATGGTGAGGGTGGCGGATTCGACCAGTTTTTCCGCCTGACCGAACTGAGGTTCGACATCACCGCTGAGGATGAGGTCGGGGTTGATTTCGCCGGGGATGAGGAGGTCAAAGGTTTTCATGGAGTATAATTTCCCTGGAAAGGATGGTCGTATGTTGCTCGAAAAAGTTGCTTCACAGTTGAATATCCAGCCAGAAACGCTGGAACGTGAAAGCCTGAAAATCTACCTGGAGCGGCAATTGCGCATCGTGGAAAGTGAATTGCTTACCCTGGCGCAGCGCTACGGCGTTCACAGCGTCCTGGAACTGGATGAGAAAATCCAGCAAGGCGTTTTTCACGAGACAGAAGCCTTCGACGACTACTTCCGCTTCGATTTTCTGGAAAGTGAACGCCGCAAACTTGCCGAAATCCTGGCTGGGCTATGAATCCTGCGCTGGAAACGCTGGCGAGAATTGCCGAAGTTGAGTTCTCGCAAATTGTGGTAGATAGTGCGGTGATAGGCGAAAAATTGCGCCTGTTCCTGTCTGATTCCAGCATCATAGACGTTTGGGTATCGCGCGTGCTGGAAGGGCGCTTTGGCTTTCACTGGGAACGGCGTCATCTGGATGGCACGTTCTACCGCTACGATAACTTTCCAGATACTGCCTGGAAGGGAGTGGAAACCTATCCGCGTCATTTCCATAATGGCACTCAAGAGAGGGTGGAGGCCGCGCCCTTCCCCTCTGATGTTACGGAGGGGTTTCGGGAGTTTTTGCGCTTCGTAGAAGAGAAGATAAAAGCATCCTGAAGTTCCATCGGACAGGGGGAGCAGAAATCCTGTTTCTCAGTAATTTTTGTACCAATCGAAGGGCGCCTCGGTGGTGCAGGTATCCGTCCACGGGCGGGCGAGGGCCTGGGTGAGGGCATTCAGACGAATGAGGCGCTCGCGGGCGGTGGTGCGCAGGAAGTCCAGGCGCGCCTGACCCTCGAGGTGAACCGCCTCCTGCCAGACAGCGCGGCCAACAGCGACTCCGCTCGCTCCGGCCTGACAGGCGGCGATGACCTGCTGCAGGTAGAGGTCGAAGGAGACGGCGGCGGAGAGGACGATCCAGGGGACGCGGCTGGCGGCGTTCAGGTCGGCGCAGGCGGCAGACCACTCCGCGGGAGGGGCCTCCGCGGGGAGGGGGAATTCGGCTTTGAGCAGGTCCACGCCGGGGATGGCGGTCAGGCGGCGGGCGGTCTCGATGACGACGCGGCGCTTTTCGTCGGCGCTCAGTTTTTCGCCCTGCAGCGGGTAGGAGAGCGGTTCGAGCATCAGGGCCAGGTCATAGCGCTGACATTCGGCAGCGACCTGGGCGGTGAAGTCCTCGATTTCGGCGGCGGTGGGGGAATCGGGGTGGTAGTAGACCAGCAGTTTGGCCATTTGGGCGCCCATGCGTTTGGCCTTTTCCACGCTCCAGCCGGGCAGGATTTGCGAGCGGCGGGCGGTGGCTTCGCCCGTGTAGCCGGTGGCCTCGAGGGCGACGACCAGGCCGCGGTCACCGGGCAGGGCGCCGGCAGCGATAGCCTGGGCGGCGGAGACTTCCGGGTCGAGCAGGACGGCGGTGGCATAGGGGGCCAGTTCGCGCGTCACGTCCAGTTTGAAGCGGCTGAGTTCGGCCTGATCCTGAAAGCGCGGGTTGGCGCGGCGCAGGTTCTGGCGATGGTCGAGGGCCAGGAAGGTGAAGGTGCCGCGCAGCGAGGCGGTTTGCTGGAAGGAGCGGTATTTGGAGAGGGTGAGATTCATGGTCATGTCGTTGTGGGGGGCAGGTCGAAGG
>JAGHYK010000217.1 GCA_017743695.1 Chloroflexota bacterium | reverse complement strand
GGGGAACGAATAAACGAATGCGGGCGGCAGACCGCAGACGGCGGACGGTAGTATCATTGAGCCATGTCTCTCTCCATTCAGCTCTTTCTCTTCATGCTCTTGCGCACGGTGTTCAATACCGCCTATCGCATGGTCTATCCGTTCCTGAACGTTTTTGCGCGCGGGTTGGGGATAGAGTTGAGCGCACTTTCAGCACTGGTGGGGTTGCGCGCCTTCCTGGGCATCGGTGCGCCGCTGGTCTCCTCCCTGGCCGATCAGCGCGGGCGAAAGTTCGGGATGCTGGCCGGCATCGCCCTGTTCGGGACGGGTATGGCAGCAGTCGCTCTTTTCCCCTCCCCTCTCACTTTCGGGATCGCTTTGCTCTCAGGGTTGATCGGGAAGTATCTCTTCGATCCCTCCATGCAAGCCTACCTGGGAGACCGCATCGCCTATGCCCAACGCGGCCTGGCGCTGGCGATTACAGAAGTCGGATGGTCGCTGGCCTTTCTGCTCGGCATCCCGCTGATGAGCTGGCTGATCGCCCGTTTTGGCTGGCAGGCCCCTTTTCCGACGCTCTTCTTCGCCGCCGTACTCATGTTCCTGACCATCACCCTGCTGATTTCGGATCACGATCCGCATCATCACCCTGCCGATCACCCCTGGGCCTACTTTGGGCACGTCCTGCGTGATCCGCCCACGCTGGCGGCGATCTCGATTGCCCTCTGGGCCAGCGCGGCCAATGAGCTGGTCAACCTGATCTTCGGCGTCTGGCTGGAGGACACCTTTCAAATGCAAATTCTGGCGCTGGGGGCGGCCTCCGCGGTCATTGGGCTTTCGGAGCTGAGCGGGGAAGGGCTGGTCGCCCTGGTCACCGATCGCATTGGCAAACCCCGCGCCCTGCAAATGGGGCTGATCGGCAATGTGCTGGCCTCCCTGGCCCTGCCCTGGCTGGGTCGCACCCCAGGCGGAGCGTTGACCGGGCTGTTTCTCTTTTACATCACCTTTGAATACGTGATGGTCAGCCATGTGCCATTGATGACCGAAATGCGCCCGAATGCCCGAGCGACAACCATGGCCTTCAACCTGAGCGGACATTCCATCGGGCGCGCTCTCGGCGCTTTCCTTTCGGCGTGGATGTACATGCGCTGGGGATTCCAGACGATCACGCTCATCGCCGCGCTCTTCAACCTGTTCGCTCTGCTGGCCTTGAAACAGGTGCAGGCATCGAAAAGGGTATGAGGAGCGATCCCATGCGTGTTCGCCCGTTGCATGATTGGGATTTGCCCCCTGAAGAAGCGGCGGCCCTGCAGCGGGAACTGCGAGCGCAGTTGATCCTGACCTGGGACGATCCGCCCATCCGCACCATCGCCGGCGTGGATGTGGGGATACGCGAAGAACGCGGCCGTTGTGCGATCGTGGTGCTCTCCTACCCCGCCCTGGAAGTGCTCAGCTCGCTCGTGATCGAGGAACGGGTCACATATCCCTACATCCCCGGCCTGCTCACCTTCCGCGAAGGCCCCTTGATCCTGAAAGCCTGGGAGCGCCTGACGCTCCTGCCAGATGTGGTGATGTTCGATGGGCAAGGGATTGCGCATCCGCGAGGCATGGGGATCGCCGCGCACATGGGACTCTGGCTGGAAAAACCCACCCTGGGCGTTGCCAAATCCCGGCTCTGGGGAGAGCACGCCCCGGTCGGCGAGGCGTTGGGCGATCTCTCATGGTTATACGAAAAGGAAAGCGGCGCCACCATCGGCGCCGCCGTGCGCACCCGCCCCGGCACCAGGCCGGTTTACGTTTCCCCTGGGCATCGGATGGACCTGCCTCACGCCATCGAGTTGACGCTGGCGACCTGCCGCGGCTATCGCCTGCCAGAGCCGCTGCGACTGGCACACCGGCTGACGCAACCGGGGGAGCAGTTTCCCTTGTTTTGAGGATCGCCTCAACGGGCGCGGCGAATCTCCTCCACCGCTTCCGGATTGACCAGCGAGCTGGTATCGCCGGGGTCCTGCCCCAGGTAAGCGGCGCGGATCATGCGGCGCATCACTTTGGCGTTGCGCGTCTTGGGGAGATCGGCGACAAAGAGCACCGCCTTGGGCGCCAGTGCCTTTCCCATCGCTTCCACCACCCGCTGATGGATCTCGGCGCGCAGGCCTTCGCCGGGCGAGACGCCCGGACGCAGCACCACGAACAGCACCAGCGCCATCCCCTTGATCTCATCCGGGACACCGATGGCCGCCGCCTCCACCACATCCGGGTGTTGCACTACCACCGACTCCACCTCCGCAGGCCCCAGGCGTTTGCCGGCGATCTTCAGGGTATCATCCGAGCGCCCCAAAATGTACCAGAGGCCATCGCTATCTATGGCCGCAAAATCGCCGTGCACCCAGACATTCGGCCAGCGCGACCAGTAGGTATCCAGGTAGCGCTGGCGATCCTTCCAGAAGCCGCGCGTCATGCCGATCCAGGGGGCTTTGATCACCAGCTCGCCGACCTGATTGCGCACCGGTCGCCCCTCCTCGTCGAAGACATCGGCCGCCATGCCCGGACAGGGGCCGGAGAAGGCGCACGGCTTCAAGGGCAGGATCGGATTGCCCATCACAATCCCGCCGGAAATCTCCGTGCCGCCGGAATAATTGATGATTGGGCGCTTCCCCTCCCCCACCTCCTGAAACAGCCACATCCACGGGTCCGGGTTCCAGGGTTCGCCGGTGCTGCCGAAGAAGCGCAGGGAGCTGAGATCGTGCTTGCGGGCCTGCTCCGCTCCATGCGGAATGATGGCGCGCACAAAAGTCGGCGAGAGGCCCAGGTGCGTCAGGCGATGACGCTCCACCAGCGCCCAGACGCGATCCGGGGCCGGATAGTCGGGGGCGCCATCGTAGAGGAAGAAGGTGGCGCCGAGGATCAGGGCGCCGAAAACCAGCCACGGCCCCATCATCCAGCCCATATCGGTCATCCAGAAGATACGATCCCCTTCGTGGACATCCATACCAAAGGCCATATCCTGAGCGCTTTTGACCGGGAAGCCACAATGGGTGTGCAAAGCGCCCTTGGGGCGGCCGGTGGTGCCGGAGGTGTAGATGATCATCAGCGGGTCTTCGGCCTCGGTGATTTCGGGTTGGGCTTCGGGAGATTGGGAACTCACCCACTCATGCCACCAGTGATCCCGCCCCGGCGTCATGGCAACCGGCTGGCCGGTGCGTCGGAGTACAATCATGTGGCGCAGGGTCGGGACCTGGGCGGCGGCTTCGTCGGCGATGGATTTCATCTCCACGGCGCGCCCGCGGCGAAAAGCCCCATCCGCCGTGAAGATGGCTTTCGCTTCGGCATCCTGCAGACGGGTGACGACCGCGCCGGCCCCATAACCGCTGAAGAGGGGCAGAATCACGCCGCCAATGCGGGCAATGGCCAGCAAGGCCACTGCAATCTCCGGCGTCATCGGCATAAACAGCCCGATCACATCCCCTTTTCCCAGACCCAGGGAGCGCAGCGCGTTGGTGCAACGATTGACTTCCGCCTGCAGCTCGCCATAGGTCATCGCCCGTGTGGCGCCCTCCTCCCCCTCCCAGATCAACGCCAGACGCTCGGGGTGACGCTGCGCCCACTTATCCACGCAGCTCTGCACGATGTTCATCTGTCCCCCCACGCACCATTTCGGGAAGGCAATGCCCTCCGAGAGGTCCAGCACCTGCTGATAGGGACGATGGAACTGGATATCCAGGTAGCGCAGGACGGCCTCCGTGAACCAGGCGACATCTTCCGTCGAACGACGCATCAACCCGGCGAAGTCGGCGATGCCATGCTGACGCATGAAGGCGGTCAGATGCGCACGCGCCACGTACTCCTCCGTCGGACGCCAGACAATAGGCCCACCGAATGTGAATGTCTCGGACATATGCACCTCCGGGGGTAGATTATACATGAAACGGACGGCAGACCGCGGACGGCAGACGGCGGAAATAGACAGCAGACCGCGGACCGCGGACGGCGTAGGACAGGCTTTCGAGGCTGCCAGGAAGAGGCAGACCGTCAACGAATGGGGGAACGAAT
>JAGHYK010000032.1 GCA_017743695.1 Chloroflexota bacterium | reverse complement strand
AGGGTAACCAGTTCCAGATCGTTGTCCATCTTCTTGCCTCAAAAAAACTTTCACAGTAACTGTTCAGTCTTGCATCAAAACTGTTGTGTTTGTCATTGCGAGGAGCGTTCTTTGCGACGAAGCAATCCCCAGGCGATCAAGCTGGCCTGAGAAACGGGAGATTGCTTCGCCAGAAAACGGCTCGCAATGACATGGCTGAACAGTCACTTTGATTATACCTGCTCTCGCAAGAACATTGAGCGAATGCTTTTTTACGGCTGACGTCGTTGCAGGCGATAGAGGCTGCCGCCGTGATGCGCGAAATATACCTCGCCCTGCGCGTCGCGGCCGAAGGTGGAAATGTTCGCATGGGTCTCGAAAAGGGGTTGCATTTGCCAGCCTTGAGCGGTACGAAGCAAGCCCCAAATGCGACCGCTGCAGTAATCGCCGAAGAAGTAGATCCCCTGCCATTCGGGCATGGCTCCTCGATACACCACGCCTCCGGTCACCGAGCACCCCTGATCGTGACCATATTCGGCCACCGGGAAGAGGAAGCCTGTCGCAGGCGGATTGGAGCGGTAGGGATGATTGCCCTCCCAGAAGTTCCATCCAAAATTGGCGCCCGATGGCGAGCCGGCAGGTAGAAAGTTCACCTCTTCCCATTTGTTTTGCCCGACATCTGCAATGTACAGATCCCCATTGCGATCAAACGCAAAGCGCCAGGGATTGCGCAGACCGTAAGCCCAGACCTCGTTGCCAAAGGGATTATCAGGCGGAATGGCGTAAGGTTCGCCTCGATCCACGTCAATCCGCAAGAGTTTTCCGAGCAGGGAGCGCGGATTTTGGGCATTGTTCTGGGGATCGCCTGCGGAGCCACCATCCCCCAGGGCCAGGTAGAGATAGCCATCTGGCCCAAAAGCCATGCCGCCCCCGTTGTGATTGGGATAGGGCTGCGGAAGATAGAGCAGTCGCTTTTCCGTTGCCGGAGAGGCCTGAACCGCGCCCGGTTCGGCCTGGAAGCGCGCAATGACGGTGTTCCCTTGAAGATCGGTGTAATTTACATAGAAATAGCCATTTTTCTCAAATTCAGGATGAAATGCCAGGCCCAATAGCCCCTGTTCGGCCCCTTTTGTGCCAACACGATCAGAAATATCCAGAAACGGAAGTTGCAAAAGCTGGCCGTTTTGGAAAAGGCGAATTCGACCGTCCTGCTCAACAATGAAGAGACGATCCTGAGCAGGAGGCGACTGAATGTCCACCGGGCGCACCAGGCCACTTACCACCATTTCCCAGGTGTATAGACGCGGGTCGGGGAAGACGGCTGCCGGGGGAAGAGCACCGGAGGATGTGGGAACAGGAGAGGGCCAGGGAGAAGCCGTAGCTTCCCCTGCAGCAGCGCTCGGGGTGACAGGGAGCGGCTTCAGGGTCGGGGGAGGAAGCGGAATGATACGGGGCGTGCAGGCGCTCAGGATCAGGATCACGATCCAGGCCAGCAGGAAGCTGCGGGAGGCGGTCTTCCCCTTCATTTTTTGATTTCCTTTTCGACGATCTCGCCTTCAACAATGGCGATGTTGCTGGTCAATTGCTTCAGATGCTCCTGTACGACCTCTGTGGGGCATAGTTCGATAAAAAGAGAAGTGCCAATCCAGAGCACAGCCACGTCATCTATGCCGCCCAGAATGGGAATGTAGATGGGGACGGGGTCGAACATCCAGAGGAGATAGGCCACGGAAAGGATGGGCAGGAGTTTGAGAAGAGGGTGGACGCGCCGATCCGCCATCAGGCGCAAAACGAGCTTGACGCGCAATAACAGATCGCGCAAAACGCCACTGCTTCGATAGGGGGTGATGGGATGGTTACTCATGGGACCTCCAGAAGGGTGAGGACGCTACTCTTGCAGTTCGCCCATCCCTAACAAGGCCAGCAAAAGCTCCGCAGGCAGATCGGGGGCGGGGAGATCGAGCAGGTAGGGCTGGGCGGTCTGAGCACGTTCACGGAGCGAGCGCCAAAGGGTGGAGCGTTCTTCGCCACCAAGTACCAGATCGTTAAGGGTGCGCGCCCGCAGGAGATACGCTCCGGTGGTATAGAGAAATGTCAGGCGGCGCCATTTTTCAGCACGGATGGGCTGGGGTAAGCGTTCGAGCGGGCCGAGCTGGATTTTGTAGTATTCCTCATGGGCGCGAGGATGATCTTTTTCATCGTGCAATAACTCGGCGCGCGTGGTCAGTTCGTGGCCACGGACTTCGGCGATGTATTCGATCAGGCCGGCACGCGCTCCGAAGGCGCCCGGTTGATAGAAGGCAAGGTAATCTACCGCAATCACTTTCGGCGCTGTGCGCAGGGGGATGCGATACCAGCCCAGCAGACGAGCGATCTCCAGGTCGCGCGGCTGCGGGAGCACACAGACCAGGACCAGGGAATCAGGCGCAAGCACGCCGATATTGTAGCGTAAATAATGGAGACTGGCAACGGGTTAACAAGAGAAAGTGTATAATCAAAGTGTGCCCTACGAGATTTTACGCGTCCTGGATGCAGGATTGATCGAATATGCCCAGGCCTGGGAGCTGCAGGAAAAGCTGGCTGCCCAGATCGCGCGTGAGGAAGCGCCGCCAACGCTGCTGCTCCTGGAGCACCCTCATGTCTATACCTTTGGGCGCCGCGGGCAGGCGGAGCATCTGCTCTGGGATGAGGCAGAACTGCAGCGACGCGGGATACAGGTGTTCTGGGTGGATCGCGGCGGGGATGTCACTTACCACGGGCCGGGGCAACTGGTCGGCTATCCTTTGCTCCCACTGGGGACGGTGGACGCGCAGGCTCGCCTGCCTCAGGCCGACTATGTGGGCTACGTGCGCAAACTGGAGCAGGTGCTGATCCGTGCGCTAGATTGTTTCGGGATCGCGGCCGGGCAGGTCCCTGGCCTGACCGGGGTTTGGGTGCCGGCAGAGGTCTGGTCGCGCTGTCCACGTTCTCGCCCACAGGATCGCCAGCGGCCGGCCAAGATCGCGGCGATTGGGGTGAAAGTGGATGTGAACGGGATTTCCCGCCACGGTTTTGCCCTCAACGTTGCGCCGCAAATGGAATACTGGCAGGGGATTGTGGCCTGTGGACTGGCGGAGTATCCGGTGGTGAGCATGGCCGATTTGCTCCCCTCTTCCCCTTCCATGGACGAGGTAAAAGCGCAGGTCATCCGTGCCTTTCAGGGGGTCTTTGAGGTCAAGTCGCTGGAAATGGCTTCTGGGGTCCCCTGGCAGCTGCTTCCCCATCCGAGGGGATCGCCGGCGAATGGGGAGCCGATCCATGAGGGAGCCACAGGCGGCAAACCGCAGATGGCAAGATGGAAGGTTTCAGGCTGAGGAAAAGGGAGGATCCGCAATCCACCCCCCAATTTTCTGTATGCTTCCGAGCTTCCTGGCAGGTGGTTCCCGGTTTTGAAGAGAGCGAAGTGGGCTGAGGAAGGAGGATACATTTATGAATTAAACAGGTTGAGAATGGGATTTTGTGGGATTTCTGATAAAATTTTTCCTGGAGGAAGATATGACATCTCAATTTCAACTGGTCATGCGCACAGGGCCCGTCCCTGGCACGGTTTACCCGCTGGAGGGAGAACAATTGACCATCGGACGCGATCCCTCCAACCCGATCCACATTGCCGACGCCGAGGTTTCGCGACGCCATGCCCGCCTGATGCTGCAGGGAGGGCGCTATGTTCTGGAGGATCTCGGCTCCACGAATGGCACATTTGTCAACGGGCGACGCATCAGCGCGCCGTATGTGCTCAAGCCAGGGGACGTGATCTCGCTGGGAGAATCCATCAGCCTGGTGTTTGAGGCGGTGACTTTCGATCCGGGTGCGACGGTGGTTTCGCCGAGTGCGAAGGCCACGGTGGCGGCCCCACCTCCTGCAGCCGCGGTCCCACCCGCGCGCCCTGCCGCCCCTGCGCCGGCGCCTTATCCCGCTCCGACGCCAGTGCCTCCCATGGCGCCTCCCGCAGCGCCGACAGAACGGAAATTCCCCCTCCCCATCCTGATCGCCGTCCTTGCGTTCTTGCTGTTGCTCTGTGCCTGCGGTGGCTTCTTGTGGTGGGTGGATGCTACCTATCGCTGGTGCACCTTCTTCCCCTTCCTCTTCCCTGGCGCCTGTCCCTGAGAAAGAGAGAAACGCGGAACTGGATGGCAAACTCCGGGAGTGCTTCCACTTTCGGAGTGTGTGCCTTTCGTAGTCAAAGCAACCTCAAGAGAACAAGGAGATTCCATGTCTATCACCGGCCGCTATCGCTGGGGCGTGATCGCCATCTTCTTTGCTTTCATGCTGTTACATCAGATTGACAAACAGCTCATCAATCCCCTCCTGCCACAGGTGATGGAGGAGTTTCAGATCAGCAAAACCCAGATGGGGGCGGTGATGACCGGCAGCCTGCTGGTCGGCACGCTTCTCTATCCGCTCTGGGGCTTTCTGTACGATCGCTGGTCGCGCGCCAGATTGCTTGCGCTGGCCTCTTTCATCTGGGGATCTACGACCTGGTTGAGTGCGCTTGCCCGTCGCTATGTTCCTTTCTTTGTGGCTCGCGCCTCCACGGGCATTGACGATTCTTCGTATCCCGGCCTGTATAGTCTGGTGGCGGATTACTTTGGCCCGCAGATGCGCAGTCGCATCTATGGACTGTTGCAGCTTGCCCAACCCCTTGGCTATCTGTCAGGGATGATCCTGGCCCTGATGGTGGCGCCGATGCTGGGAGGCTGGCGTTCGGTATTCTACCTGACCGGCAGCCTGGGCTTGCTCGTTGCGCTGGTGATCTTTTTATTCGTGCGTGAGGTACCTCGCGGTCAGGCCGAACCGGAGCTTGAGCAACTGGAGATCGGACAGTATCGTTTTTCGCTGAACGCCCTGCGGGATGTGCTCAGAAAGCGCACCATGTGGTTGCTGTTCTTGCAGGGGTTTTTCGGCGTCTTCCCCTGGAATGTGATCAGCGTATGGTTTTTCACCTATCTCTCCCAGGAACGCGGCTATGATGAAAACGCTGTGCTCTTTACGATGGCGCCGTTGATCCTGATGCTTTCGGCCAGCTACTTCGTCGGCGGGGCGCTGGGCGATTTCATGTTTCAACGGACGCCGCGAGGGCGCGTGCTGGTCTCCAGTCTGGGGGTGATCGGGGGTGCTTTCTTCCTGCTCCTCTCCTTGAATACGCCTCTCGAACAACGCGGCCTGTTCTTTGTTCTGATGATGCTCACCGCCTTTTTCATGCCCTTCTCAGCCCCGAACGTGGTCTCCACGGTGTTCGACATCACCCTGCCCGAGGTGCGTTCCACGGCCCAGGCGGTCGAATATTTCATCGAGAACACAGGCGCAGCGTTTGCGCCGCTCCTGGCCGGCATCATCGCCGACCGTTACGATCTGGGAACGGCGATCCTGTGGATCGGGGTCGGCGCCTGGTTGATCTGCTTCCTGATCTATCTTGGGGCGCTGTTCACCATCCCTGAGGACATTCGCTCCTTGCGTCAACAGATGGCTTTGCGTTCGGCTCAGGAGAAGGCGCGCCAGATGTCCTGAACATGCCGAGCATCTTTCTGCTCCACCTTGAGGAACATGATGATCGCTTCTCGCTGCGCGATCGCCTGCACTGGGCGAAAACGCGGCGAGTCTTGCTGATCTGGCCGGCGCGGAAGAGGGTGCGCCTCCAGGTGCTGGATTTGAAGTTCCTCCAGTTCCATGCCCGTCGCCTGGGGGCAGAATTGGGAATTGTCAGCCGCAGGGCGGAAGTGCGGGCCATGGCAAAGGCGCTGGGCATCCCGGCATTTGCGCACCTCCGCCAGGCGCAACGTCGGCCCTGGCCTGCTCCCCCGAAGCGGTTGCCGCATTCTTCCAGGCGGATCAAGCGTCCGGTCGCTCAGCGAACGCGCCCGCTTTCTCCCCTTTCTCGCCTGCTCTTCTTCTTTCTCGGCGTCCTGGCCGTCCTCAGCCTGCTTGTGCTCTTCCTGCCTCGGGCCACACTGACCTTAACGCCCCAAACGCGCCTGCAACAGGAGACTTTTACCCTGGTGGCATCTTCCATCCCCGATGCAACGCAGCCTGCCCTGAGGCTTCAGCCTGTAGAGGTCGAGCAAATCGCTGAGGAGGACTTGAAAGCGACACAGAGGATTGTCGTACCGCTGCGCAAGGCGCAAGGGATGGTGCGCTTCACCAACCTGACGACCCTTTCGCAGACGATTCCGGCGGGAACGGTGGTCTATGTGCCAGGAGATAAGCCACAACGCTTCATCACGCTCAACGAAGCCGGATTGCCGCCGAGCGCGGGGCAGTTTGTAGAGGTACCGGTTGAGGCTGTGGAGGCGGGGTCGCAGGGGAACGTGCCGGCACAGGCCATCCGGGCCATCGAAGGGCCGCTTGCGCTTTCGCTCTCTGTCACCAACCCGCAGCCAACTCAAGGGGGCGATGACATCGAACGTCTCGCTATCACGCCGCAAGAGGTGCAGGCGCTGCGGGAACAGCTACTTTCGCAATTGCGCGCCCAGGCGATCCAGGAAGCGCGACAGCACCTCGCCGAAGGGGACCTGCTTTTCCCGGAGACCCTGGAACTGGCGGAAGTGCTGGAAGATCAGGCGCAGCCGCCGCCAGAGACTTATCCTTCCCGCCTGCACCTTCGTCTGCGCGTGCGCTATCGCCTCTGGACCCTTTCGGGGGAGACCCTGCGCCCGCTGCTCGAATCTCGCCTGAACGCTGCTTTAGCGGCAGAGGATGTGCCGCAAGCGGATAGTTTGCGCTATCGTCTGTTGACGGTGGAAGTGGAAAATGCGGAGGAACCGCTGCGCCTGCGTTTCTCTTTAGAGGCGCAACGTCGCTTGCTGGCGCGGCTGGATACGCTTGAGATTTTTGCCACCCTGCGCGGGAAAGCCTCCTCGCAGGCGCTCCAGGCCTTGCGTTCGCTTCCCCTTGCTGAACCGCCGCGCCTGGAAATCTGGCCGCCTTTCTGGCCCTGGGTGCCCCTGCTGCCGATCCAGATGACGATCCGCCTCTTGCCGTAGGGATTTCCGATGCGCGTTCTGGCAGTGGATCACGGTGAAAAACGTTTGGGGATTGCCATCTCGGATGAGCAGGGGAAGCTCGCCCGTCCGCTGACCGTGCTGCGACACATCTCGCGCGCTGCGGATGTGGCGCAGGTGCTTTCCCTGGCCCATGCGCATCAGGTGGGTCTGATCGTTGTCGGGGTCTCGCTGGATGAGGCTGGGAAACCGAATGCGGCCGGTCGGCGCGCCGTAAACTTTGCGCAGGCGCTGCAGGCAGCCGCTGAGCTACCGGTGGTGCTATGGGATGAATCGTTCAGCACGCAGGATGCACGCGCTGCACGGATCGCTGCCGGCGCGCGACGCAAAAAGCGCCGCGGCCATCTGGACGAATGGGCGGCGACGATGATCCTCCAGTCGTTTCTCGATCATCAGGAAACTTCAGGCCTGCCTTGAGCCCGCTCAGCGCGCCAGGATGCGCGCCATCTGGTAGTATTCCATGTTGACGGCGCGCTGATGCTCGATCACCTGGCTGAGCGGCACCGTTTCCATCAAGCGGCCTTTCAATCCCACCATGACGCCATGTTCCCCGGCCAGAAGGGTCTCAACGGCCTTGAATCCCATGCGTGAGGCGAGCAGGCGATCGTAAGCCGTCGGGGAGCCGCCGCGCTGGATATGCCCCAGGATGGTGATGCGCGTTTTGAAGCCCACATCGGCCTGGTCAATGGCCTGAGCCAGATCGTGGATTTTGATCGAAGCGCCTTCTGCGACCAGGATAATGGCATGGGCTTTGCCACGGCGATAGGCGTCTTCAACGGCGGCGATGACCTCTTCCACTTTGGTTTCCACTTCCGGGATCAACACCATCTCTGCGCCGCAAATAATCCCTGCCATGACCGCCAGGTAACCGCAGCCGCGCCCCATCGTTTCGATGAGGAAAGCGCGGTTGTGGGAAGAGGCGGTATCCCGCAGTTTGTCCACCGCATCCATGATGGTATTCAGGGCCGTATCCACGCCAATGGACATGTTGGTGCCCCAAATGTCATTGTCAATGCTGGCCGGGATACCCACCACCCGTACCCCTTGCTGAGAAAGGGCATAGGCGCCGTGCATCGAGCCCTCGCCGCCGATCACGATCAGGCCCTCGATCCCGGCCTCGTTGAGGTGACGGATCGCCTCGCGCTGATAGCGCGCTTCAAAAAAGCGCTCACTGCGCCGCGTTTGCAAAATGGTGCCGCCGCGGGGGAGGATGCCGCCCACATCGCGCGCTCCCAACGGGCGGAATTCGCCGTTGATCAGGCCATCAAAACCATTCAGGATGCCGATCACCTGCACACCATGGTACAGCGCCGTGCGGGTGACGGCGCGAATGGCCGCGTTCATCCCTGGCGCATCCCCGCCGGAAGTCAGAACACCAATGGTTGAAAGAGAAGGAGACATCATGCTTCTTTTCGCTTGATGAGGAAGGTGTCAAAATCGCGCGCCACGACGGTATTCGGAAAGATAGCCTGAGCTTCCTCCAGCACGTCCTTTTCCCGGTAGCGGCGCGAAATATGAGTCAGGATTAATTGCTGCACGCCGGCACGCGCCGCCAGCTCTGCGGCCTGGCGCGCCGTGAGATGGGAGAACTGGCGCGCCATCTCGGCTTCGCTTTCCAGGTAAGTAGCCTCAATGACCAGCGCATCCGCCTCGCGGCATACCTCGAGCAGGTCATCGGTACGCCCGGCATCTCCTACCAAAACCAGTCGGGTACCCCGTTGCCATTCTCCCAGGACATCGTCTGGCTCAATGCGCCGCCCATCGGGCAGGGTGATGGCCCGCCCGGCTACGAGTTCGCGTCGCTCGGGGCCAAAAGGCACCCCCAGGGCAGCGGCCTTTTCTGCCAGGAAGGGGCGACGCGGCCGCGTTTCAAACAGGTAACCGAGCGATTCCGGCCCTCGATGGGTGACGGGGAAGGCACGAATGGTGAAGTCCTTCGCCTCGAAGAAAATGCCCGGTTCGATCTCGTGCCAGTGAAGCGCCATCGGGGGCTGTTTTCCTCGCAACACCACCTCGTACACGAGCACGCGCACGCGCTCCAGCGCACTCCTGGAGCCGTAAAGGTGAAGCTCGTCAATCGTCTCCCAGCGCATGAAGGTGGAGAGCAACCCGCCCAATCCGAGGATATGATCGAGATGGGAATGGGTGATCAGGATGTGAGAAAGCTGGCGAAATCCGACACCTGCCTGTAAAATCTGGCGCTGTGTGCCCTCTCCACAATCTACCAGGAAACGATATTCCTCGTGTTTAACGATTTGTGCCGAAAGCCCTCGCTTCACGGAAGGAGCAGAAGCGGAGGTACCCAGAAATAATAGCTCGAACAAATGCACCTCTCTACGTCAAAGTCATCCCTTGCGATTCGTGAAAAAGAACAGTCCATGCATCGCCGCCGCCAAACGAGCGCAGCCATCGGCGGGATGTGTCTCTCAGCCAGCAGTATCCGTCAGAAAGGAGAGCACCTGGAACAGCAACGCATGGATGGCCCTGTATCTCTCTTCCGGTGCTCCCAGAATGACCTCTTCGGATTGCACATATTTTGAGGGCGCCAGTTCTTCCCGGCAATGCGTGACAAGCTCCCTGGCGGTTTCTGGTGTAGTCTCCAGGTGAAACTGCATACCGATCACCGAGCGCCCCAGTTGAAATGCCTGGTTTTCACAGCCTTCACTGCTGGCAAGGCGAGCTGCCCCTGGAGGCAGGTCGAAGGTTTCGCCGTGCCAGTGGAACGCCTCAAACGCAGGCGGAAAACGGAAGAGTGAGCGGTTGTTTGAAGGTATCCCCTGCACCGGGAACCAGCCGATTTCTTTGTAACGATTCCGATAGACCCGCGCCCCCATCGCATTCGCAATGAGCTGAGCGCCCAGGCAAATACCCAGAACAGATTTTCCCAGCCGGATACACTGCCTGATAAACTCCTTCTCGCGGCGGAGCCATGGAAATTCTTCCTCGTCGTTCACGCTCATCGGCCCGCCCATCACGATCAGGAAATCTACCTGGTGAGGGTCTGGCAATTCGTCGGATTCAAAGAAACGCGTCCCGCTCACCTCGGATTGCTTTTGCCGGAGCCAGTCCTCGATTCGACCGAGGCCTTCAAAAGGAACATGTTGCAGCCAGTGAACACGCATTCTGACCTCCTCCCGATGACTGCGGCGGCCTCTCACTTCGGATGGTACACAAAGTACACCCACATCCAGAAGGGGATTAACCCTCCCACGGCGAGCAGCGCCAGCAGTGCCAGCCCGATGGTGCCCCAATCTATGGAGGGGAGCGAAGGGGTCGGTGCAGGAATCCGAGGAGGGGGTGGCGCAGTTTTCCCGGCTGGGGCCGTGAAAGCAGTTTCCCCAGATGGCGCCTTCCCTTCTTTCATTGCAAAGTGCACCAACACCCGTCCCAGTTGATCCGCTGTGCGGTAACGGGCAGAGGGCTCTTTGGAGAGCACCTTGTGAATGATCGCCTCCAGCGCCTCGGGAATATCTGGGACGTATTCCCGGATCGGGGTGGGGTCTGCGTACATGTGCAGGCGCGCCAGCTCCTGAGGCGTTTCGCCGCGAAAAGGAGGGGTGCCGGCCAGCAACTCATAGAGCACCACGCCCAGGGAGTACACATCCGAAGCAGGGGTGGGCAATTGCCCGGCAGCCTGCTCTGGAGAGAAATACAAGGGCGATCCCCAGACGACATCTTCTTCGGCGGGGTGCAAGGTCGCCAGGGCACGAGCGATCCCGAAATCGGTCACTTTCAATCGCCCATCCGGGGTCACCAGCATATTGTGGGGTTTGACGTCGCAATGCACCAGGCCGGCGCGATGAGCATAGCCGATCCCTGCGCAGGCCTGTACCATCAGCGCCACGGCCTCCGGGACGCTAAACCGTCCCCGCTGACGCAGCATGGTCTTCAGATCGGTGCCGGGCACATATTCCATGACGATATAGAGCTTCCCGCCATCCATCCCGAAATCGTGAACGGTCACGATATTCGGGTGGCTTAAGCTGGCGGCCGCCCGAGCCTCCTGGCGAAAGCGCTCCTGAAAGAGCGGATCGTTGGAATAGTCCTCGCGTAGCACCTTAATAGCCACATAGCGATCCAGGAGTATATCCCGTGCGCGGAAGACATAAGCCATCCCGCCGCGCCCTACTTCTTCCAGGAGCTGGTAGCGTTTGCCAAGCATGATCCCGGCGTGCATGCGCACGATTATAGCACGGGTTATCAGGGGAAGAGGGGATTGGAACCTTGACGCTTTTCCGTAATTATGATAAACTCTTGCCCGCAAGGTCCCGTGGTGTAGCGGTTAACATACGGCCCTGTCAAGGCTGAGATCGCGGGTTCGAATCCCGTCGGGACCGCTGAAAAGGCCCGGCTCTGAAGAGCCGGGTTTCTTCGTCTAAACAGGAGGACGCTATGAAATTTCTCACCCGTTGGGCGATTAACACGCTGGCGCTTTTCGTCGCCGTCTGGATCGTGCCGGGCATTCACCTGGAAAGCGGCTGGTTTTCCCTGATATGGCTGGCTTTGATTTTCGGCCTGGTGAATGCCACCGTGCGCCCGGTGCTCAAATTCCTCACCTGCCCACTCATCCTGCTGACCTTAGGACTGTTCACCCTGGTCATCAATGCCCTGATGCTCTCGCTGACAGCCTGGATTGGGAACCTGTTCGGCATCCAGCTTACCCTGGATGGATTTTGGGCCGCGTTCTGGGGCGCACTGGTGATCAGCCTGGTGAGCGTCCTGCTCAGCCTGTTCGTGCGCGAGGATCAGAAAGAAGAGTGAACCCTCTCCTGCCAGGCTAAGAGCCGGCCGTTCCGGCTCCATCCTCTGCCAGCCCCGGCAGCCCGCCGGCGGCACGCGCCTGATACACGGCGCGCAGGATCGCCTCCGCGACCACCTCCGCGGCGATCGCGCCCAAAACCGAGAGGTCTGTGCGTTTGTTCCCGGTCGAAAGGGCGAAGAGCGTATCGCCATCCAGCATGGTATGGGCTGGACGAATGGCGCGGGCCACCCCATCTTGCGCCATCTGTGCCATGCGCGTCGCCTCGGCCTTGCTGAGGCGGGCGTTGCTCGCCACCACTCCGATCACGGTGTTGCTGCGCGTCACAAACTGCAGCAGCGTGCGCCCGAGGCCCGTTTTCATCAGTTCCAGCGTGTCCACAAATCCACCGGGCTCGCCGACCTGCACCGGGCCAAAGCGGGTGGAGCGCGCACCGGCCACAATGCGACCCGTCCGAGGGTCTATCACATCGCCGAACGCGTTTACTACCATCAGCGCGCCGACCACAATGCCACCGCTCAAGCGCACGGCTGCGCTCCCGACCCCCGCTTTCATCGCCTGTTTCATCCCTAAAATCTTGCCAACCGAAGCGCCGCAGCCTGCCCCTACGTTCCCCTCTGCCACAGGCTGGCGCGAAGCCGCGGCCGCGGCGCGATAGCCCATGGTCGCATCGGGACGGCGGTCAGCGCGTCCCAGGGCCAGGTCAAAGATCACCGCAGCCGGCACGATTGGGACGCGCGCCACGCCCACGTTGAATCCGATCCCTCGTTCCTCAAGATAGCGAACCACGCCGCCGGCGGCCTCCAGGCCAAAGGCAGAGCCTCCCGTGAGCAACACGGCGTGGACATGCTCCACGAAATTGACCGGCTTGAGCAGATCGGTCTCCCGTGTACCCGGTGCGCCGCCGCGTTGATCCACGCCTGCCACGGCCCCATGACGACAAAGTATCACCGTGCAGCCGGTCAGGGCCTCCTCATCCTGCGCATGGCCGACTTCAATCCCAGGGACATCCGTCAGCGTCAGCACGTTTCTCCTTATTCTTCCTCAAGCGAAGCGATGAGATCGAGAAACTCCTGCCACTCTTCCTCAAAGAAATGGAGGGTGACATTGTTCATCTCGATATGATAGGTCGTCTCGCCATCGGGTTCCTCGGCCTTCCAGACCATGTAATTTTCGGTCTCGGCGAGGGTGGTGGTACGGGGTTCACGAGCGTTCATGTTGACTTCTCCTTTTTACGAAAAGAATGGATAAAGCGCTGCAACGGCGCTGTGGAAATCAAGGGAGAGGGAGGCGGAAGGGGCGGCTCCGTCTCCGGCCAGGGAGGTAAATCAAAGAGTTTGCGCACCAGGTAACGCAGGATGACTCTGGTCATTGCCACCAGCGGCGCCGCGATCAGCACCCCGATCACGCCCAGCAGATTGGCGGCAATCAAAGCCCCTACCAGGATAGCCGCCGGGTGAATTTTCAGCGACTCACCGATAATCTTCGGGGAGATAAAATTGTCCATCACCTGATCCATCAGGATCGCGGAGCCCAAAACCAGAAGCGTATAGACAAGAGGAGAGAGGCCAAACAGCTTGTAATCCTGAAAACAGGCCACCAGGAAGAGGAGCGTCCAGTTAACCGTTGGCCCAATATAGGGCAGGAGCCGGGCAATCCCGGCCACAAAGGCCAGCCCCAACCAGTAGCGAACGCCAAAAATGCTGAGCAGCAGACTGTAGAGCAAAACCGTGAGTCCCACGACGATTAACTGACCACGCCAGAAAGCGCTCCATATGTACTCTATCTCCTGCATCAAGCGCTTCATATCCGCCTGATAGCGTGGCACCTCGATTCGCAGCATCGCATCCCGCAGGCCGCCGCTTTCCACCAGCAAAAAGTACGAGATCACCAACACGAACAGCGTCCATCCCAGGAAGATCGCCGTCTCGCTGGCGATGGCGCCAAGCACGGAAGTCAATCGCCCCAACAACGATTGCGCCGCACCCAGGAGTTGATCGCTTAAATTGCTCATCCCAAAGCGGCTGAAATCGAAGGAGAGCGGGCCGAAAGCAAACGATCCCTGGGTCAATCCCTGGAAAAATTCGGGCAATTTTTGCAGGCTGTTCTGAAGCAGATCCAGCAGATTTTGAAACTGCGACACCAGGCTAATGCCGCCCCAGGTGAGAAATCCAATCAGCGCGGCCAGGATCAGCAGGTAGATCAGCGTCACCGCCAGATGCCAGGAGAGCCTGAGCCGCGTGGATAGAAAATAAGCCGGCGAGTAAAGAAGATAGGCCAGTAAAAAAGCGAGCAGGAGCGGCAGAAAAAGCCTTCGGAAGTAAATTAACAGCCCGAAGAGCGCAGCCACCAGGCTCAGCGCAACGACCAGTTTCGTATTTCGGCTCCAGGGCGGCGATTCCACGCTCATGTTTTCATTATACCAGCATCCTTTACCATACCTCGAAAACAGGCAGGAGAGCGTGGCAAGTTCGAGGCTCTCACAGCACTTTGTGCTACAATTTTCCCACGGAGGTTTTATGGCTTTCTACGATATTTCCCTACCCATCCATCCGGATTTGCCGGTCTGGCCGGGCGATCCGCCGATTGAGCTGAAACAGGTGGCGGCGATTGCCCAGGGCGCCAACGCCAACGTCTCCCATCTCAGCGCCGGGGTGCATATCGGAACGCACGTAGATGCTCCCCACCATTTCTTAGACAATCATCAGACCGTGGAGCAGCTACCCCTGGAGGCGATGATTGGGCTCTGCTACGTGGTGCAGTATCCCGATGACGTCGAAATGATCACAGCCGAAGTGTTAGAGCGCACCCCCTGGCCCAGCGGCATCCAGCGCGTGCTCTTTGGAACGCGAAATTCCAAATACTGGGCGCGCGGGGAAAAAGCGTTTCGACGGGATTTCGTTGCCATCCCCGAGGATGGCGCGCAATGGCTGGTGGAGAAAGGCGTGCGACTGGTCGGCGTGGATTACCTGTCCGTCGCCCCCTTCGGGAATTCGCGGCCGACCCATCAGATACTGCTCAAAGCCGGCGTGGTGATCCTCGAAGGCGTCAACCTGAGCGAAGTCCCACGTGGCTTTTATGAGCTTTACTGCCTGCCTCTCAAGCTGGTCGGCTCAGATGGAGCGCCGGCGCGCGCCGTGCTCAAAACAATTTCGTGACCGGGAGCAGATAGCCCCCATCCACGGCGATCACCTGGCCGCGGATCATTTCTGCCGCCGGGGTACACAGGAAGGCGACCACGTTTGCCACATCCTGCGGCGTCACCAGTCGCCCGGCGGGAACGTGGCGCAGGAATTCTTCGAGGATGCGCTCCTTGTTCTGCATACTGGCAAAGTGCTGCAGCGCTTCGGTATCCACGACCCCCGGCGCCACTGCGTTGACCACAATGTTCTTCGGTGCCAGTTCCACTGCCAGATAGCGGGTGAGCGCCTCTAAGGCGGCCTTGCTGGCGCCGACGACCACGTAATCCGGCAGCACACGCTGCGAGCCAGGGCTGGAGATGCTGACGATGTAGCCACGTCCGCGGCGCTCCATGAGCATGGCAGCCCGTTGAGCGCCAAAAAGCAGCGAACGGGCGTTGATATTCATCGTCCATTCCCAGCCTTTTGGCTTCTGTTCCAGCGCCGGGCGGTTATAGCCGGAAGCGGCATTGTGGATGAAGATGTCCAGCGCGCCAAACCCGGCTTCGATGGCATCAAAAAGCTGATTCAGTTCCTCCAGATCGCCGACATCTGCCTTGACGAGCAACGCGCGCCGTCCCAGTTGACGGATGGCCTCTGCGGTCGCCTCTGCCGGGGCGCGATTGCGGAAAAAGTTGACCACCACATCCGCCCCCTGGCGGGCAAAGTGGAGGGCGATTTCGCGGCCAATGCCGCGACCCGAACCGGTGACAAGGACAATTTTGTTTTCAAAGATTGACATGGCTTTTGGGGGGAATTTTGCTCATGGCATATTCAGCCAGAGCTGTAATTGTGAGAGAAGGATTAACGCCTGGGTTGCCAGGCATGATGGAACCATCCACCACATACAGACCGGGGTAGTTATGGACGCGGAACTGCTCGTCCACCACCCCTTCTTCAGCCGTCCGTCCAATCGGGCAACCGCCGAGGATATGCGCCGTGGTCGGCAGGTTAAGCAGATTTTCGCCGACCGAACCCGCCGGGAAGCCGTCCACGAGCCGCGCCAGTTCTCGGGCGATCTCGTGACCGACCTCGATGCGCGCCTGCACCGGGCGCTCATGGTCGGGCGCTGCAACCAGTCCGCGGCGCCAGAGGGTAAAGAGGCTGCGCCCCAGGCGAAGGTGCATACGATTGTCCACATGCTGCATTACCAGCAGGATCGTGGATCGCCGCGCCCAACCGGGGAGGACATAGGCGCGGAGGGTATCCACAGGATGGCGCAGCCATTCCCAGAGGGAAAGGAGCAGGCGCAGCAGAACAGGCCGATCCTGGGAGATCAGCGGCGCCGCCAGAATGCGCATCAAATCCGAACCTTCCGGATAACGCACCGGCTCGATGCGCGTCACTTCATCGGCGTTGAAGATGGAAGAAATGGCAATGCCTTCCGAATAATTCACCCGATCATGGCGCGCTGTGACGCCTAACAGGGCTTCGCTGTTCGTGCGCACGTTCTCCCCCAGCCGGGGCGAGAGGCGCGGCAGGGATTTGCGCACATCCCGTAAGGTGAGCAGCAGGCGCAGCGTACCAAGCACACCCGCGGCGAAGATCACATTCCGGGCGCGCACGCGCCTTTTCTTTCCAAACGGCAGCCAGGCCGTCGAACGGCGAAAGACGACCTCGTAGCGCGCCCCATCCGGCGCATCCTGCAAAGGACGAACGTCAATGACCTCCGATTCGGGCAGAATGCGCGCCCCGTTCTTTTCGGCGAAGTAGAGGTAATTTTTGGGCAGCGTGTTCTTGGCATTGTGGCGACAGCCGACCATGCAGCCACCGCAGAAGGTGCATCCGCTGCGCGCCGGACCCTGTCCATCGAAGAAAGGATCGGGAACGGTTTTGCCCGGCTCCCCAAAGTAAATGCCGACATCGGTAGGGCGAAAGGTCGCTCCCTGGCCGCGCGCTTCGGCGATCTGGCGCAACAATTCGTCGGCGCGCCAGAGGCGGGGCGTACGCGCCACTCCCAACATGCGTCGCGCGAGGGCGTAGTAGGGGCGCAGAACCTCTCCCCAGGGTAAGGGATGCTGCCAGGGAGGGGTGGCAAAGGTGGCCTCGGAGGGCACTTCGAGCACGCAGGCATATCCCAGACTTCCCCCTCCAACGCCGGCGCCATGCAGCACCATCGCCCCTTTGAAGAGGCTGATCTGCAAAATGCCGAAAGCGCGCAGCGCCGGCATCCAGAGATATTTCCAGAATTGCAGGTTGGTTCGGGCGAAATCCTGGTCCTCATAGCGCTTTCCCTTTTCCAGCACCAGCACCGAATATCCCTTCTCGCTCAGGCGCATTGCCGAAACGCTACCCCCAAATCCCGAACCGATGATCACAAAATCCCAGGTAGACACCGAGAACCTCCTGAAAACTCTGGCAATTTTGTAACTGCCCAGCCGCGTGATGGCGAGCCATTTTTGGGCGAAGCGCTCTCCCTTTTCTCAGCTCCCATCCGCGGGGGGATTGCTTCGTCGCAAGGAACGCTCCTCGCAAGGACGGGAGGCAGAGGGTTCTGCATGGCTGGCAGACAGTTATCCCTCACAAAATTTCCTCTTGCCATCGGCGGTCTGCCATCCGTGAGATGTCGTTTGCGGTCATGGAGGCGGGCAGCTATAGCAATTTGGGCTGGTTTTCTTCGGGATAGGGCAAACCCAGATGTTGATAGGCGGCGCGCGTGGCCACGCGCCCCTGCGGCGTGCGATCCAGGAAGCCGAGCTGGAGCAGGTACGGCTCGACAACGTCCATGATCGTATCGGCCTCTTCGCCGATGGCGGCGGCTATCGTCGCCAGGCCGACCGGGCCTCCCTGATACTTTTCGATAATCGTGCGCAGCACGCGTCGATCCACTTCATCCAGCCCCAGCGGGTCAATCGCCAGCAGATCGAGGGCCTCCTGCGCCACAGCGCGGGTGATGCGTCCATCTGCCCGCACCTGGGCATAATCGCGCACGCGGCGCAGCAGGCGCAAGGCGACGCGCGGCGTGCCGCGCGCGCGGCGGGCGATCTCCTGAATGCCTCCTTCATCCACCTCCACCGGCAACATCGTCGCTGCCCGGCGCACAATCGCCTGCATGGAGGCCAGGTCGTAATAATCCAGGCGATAGACGGCGCCGAAGCGCGCCCGCAGCGGCGCGCTGACCAGCGCCAGGCGCGTCGTGGCGCCAACTACCGTAAAGCGCGGGAGCTTCAGGCGGATGGATCGCGCCCCAGGTCCCTTGCCGATGACGATGTCCAGGGCAAAGTCCTCCATCGCCGGATAAAGCACCTCTTCCACCGCCTTTCCCAGCCGATGTACCTCGTCAATGAAGAGGACATCGCCGGCGTGCAAATTGGTCAGGATGGCGGCCAGGTCTCCGGCGCGCTCGATGGCCGGCCCGGAGGTCACCTTGATACTCACCCCCATCTCGTTTGCCAGCACGTGCGCCAGGGTCGTCTTGCCCAGCCCCGGCGGACCGTAAAAGAGTACATGGTCGAGCGGCTCACCGCGCTGCTTCGCCGCCTGGATCAGGATGGAAAGGTTCTCCTTGACCTGGTCCTGCCCAATCAGATCGCTCAATCGCTGGGGACGCAGGGCGTAGTTGATCTGATCCTCCGGCGCAGCGCGGCCATCAATTGCTCGAGGGGAACGGGAAACCATCGGGTTGATTATACCCCATCAGGTTTATTCGTTCCCCGATTCGTTGACGGT
>JAGHYK010000216.1 GCA_017743695.1 Chloroflexota bacterium | reverse complement strand
CTCCCGCCGTCCGCGGTCTGCGATCCGCCGTCTGTATTCGTTTATTCGTTCCCTATTCGTTGACGGTCCGCTCTTCCTCACAGGCCGGAAAGCCTGCCCTACCGCAATTTGGATAAAGACGGCAATTTTTTGGTACACTTAACCTGTCCTCGGCTCGCTCCCCCAAACCCCGATCTTCAGACACCCGCAAGAGCATCTGTTCTGTAAAGGAGTAAAGAAATGCGACCCTGGCTCAATCTCCTTCTTCTGGCCTTCTTTTTTCTGGGCAGTTGTGCACCTGCCTATCCCTTTCTGAGCACTGTCGAGGTATCTCAAACGCCACAGACTGTTCTCCCCCTTTCCACCCCGACGCCTCTTCCTTCCCCGACCCCGACGTTCACCCCTTCTCCGACTGCCACACCCGCTCCGACGCCTACCGATACCCCCCTCCCTCCGCTGGTGCCGCCGACGCTGGAGCCGCTTGCTCCCGCCCGGGCAACCTGGCAGGGAGAGCCGGTATATCAGGAAGAGTCAAGGCCGGGCTATCTTTTCCAGATAGAATACAAGACGGCGGAATGGGGATTAAGCGTGGATTACAACGGTCAACCCGCGCTCGTCCATCGCACCCTTCCAGGATGTTACATTGTCACGACCGTACCGCGCGGCCTGCCTCCTGCGGCGCATGTGGAAACGCTTTCTATGACATTCGGGAATGTTTCCTTTGAAGTCAACATCGTGCGCGACGATCAGGGGAAAATCGAAAGTGCTATCCTGACCGGGGGAGATGGCACGATTATGACTGCGTTCCAGGTAGAAACGGGGCAAAATCCTGAAGCCTGCCTGGAGGCAGTCGAAAGCCTTTTGAGCACTCTGAAGAGTATTCCTCAACCTTGAAGGGGGGTGTCCTGTGACGAGGAAATATGCGCTGCTCCTGGTGCTTTTGAGCCTCGGGCTGGCCGGCGGCCTGTTCCGCAGCAGGGTGCTGCAGGTCCAGGCGCGGACTGCGAACGTCTCCAGCGGCGCAGTCGCCCCTTTTCTCTATCCCCCTTACCCTGGGCGCGCCGTGCAGTCCTCCATCTTCGATCATTCAAATCCAGATTACAGCGAGTGGGATCGCAAAATCGTGGTCTATAGTGGTGACATCGCCTACAAGGATTGTCCAAAGCCACCTCCTCCAGGCATTCCACCGCCCGCGGGTGTTTGCGAGGATGGCTATGGCGGATACTGGAGCTATTCCTTAGGGGATTGGGTCTATTATAATGGCCATGATGGCATTGATTACGCCATGAGCTACCGCCCTCTTTACGCTGCAGCCGATGCCTCGCGTGTGGTCTATGCCGGCTGGCAGGATGCGCAAAATCATCGCAAGGGGCTGGGATTATATGTCAGGCTCACCCATCCAAACGGTTATTCGACCATTTACGGTCATATGAGCGCCATTTCTGTCCAGAGCTGTCCCGCCGCCTCTCCATGCCCTGCCATCGCTCGGGGTGAGATCATCGGCTACAGCGGAAACAGCGGCAACTCGACCGGGCCGCATCTGCATTTCACCGTGCTTAATCCGCAGGGGAAAGTGATTGATCCCTACGGCTGGGGAGGAGAAGAAGGAGCCGATCCCTGGGTTTACAATCCACAGAACCCGCTCTGGATAGCCTACCCCGCCCTGGACTACTACGGTTCCCGCATTCTCCCGTCAGGGGATCCATTACCCTTTCCCCCGGCTCCAGGCGGCGGCCTGATCGTGGATGATGGGAGCATCCACTTTGATGAAACTCCCAAAAATTGCTGGCAACGAGCGACCACTTCGAGCGCCCAGGGGGGCGTGATGCGCTACGCAGCCGCCTCCGCTACGGTTACCTGTTCGGCTTTCTGGCAGCTTCCGGGCTCTGCTGCCGCCGGCTGGTACGGAGTCTATGCCCGCGTTCCTGCCATCCATGCCACCACCGCAGGCGCTATCTACGTGATCCGTCACCAGGGGCGCGATGATCGCGTGATCGTAGCGCAAGAGCCTTTTCCGAATGGCAGTGTGCCACACGGCTGGATATTCCTGGGGCGATACTTCTTCGATGCGCAAGGTGACGAATATGTGCGTCTGACCAATCAAACGCAGGATGAAGCCCTGCAGGGAAGAGAAGTGGGCGTAGATGCGATTCAGTTCGTTCCGCTTGGCGATATTTTCCCCACCCCGCCACAACCTCAAACGTCCACGCCTACCCTTTCCCCCACGCCGAGCCGCACCCCGACCGTCACGCGTACGCCTACTCTCACACGTACCCCCACTGCCACGCGCACGCCGACCGTCACGCCGACCCCGACGGTCACGCGCACCCCGACCGCAACGCGCACCCCCACGCCGACCCGCACTCCCACCCCGACCCGCACGCCTACCCCGACCCGCACTGCCACCTCGACCCCACGCCCGACGGCCACGCCTTTTTACCGTCAGGTCACCATTTACTTTGCCAGTAGCTACCGCCTGCGTTACAACCTGCCCCCTTATGAGGTTCGTGGTTTGCGCTGGGTGCGCAGTTCGCAGCCCTGGAAAGACCTGCTCGATGAATACTTCAGAGGTCCGGGCAGTACAGAACGTTACTCCTATGGCTGGGTGGCACTTTATAACGGTTTTACGGGCTATGACCGCATTGAGCTTCGCGATGGGGGTGCCCATGTCTTCCTGAGGGGGAACTGCTTCTATGAAGGGCGAGACTTCACCATCGCGGAGCTAATCGCCCTCAACCTGCGCCAGTTCCCGGAGATTCGCTATGTCAAAGTCTATGATGCGGCGGGGCAGACGCAGTTCCCCGAAGGCGAGCGTGACTCGCGCCCTGCCTGCCTGGAAGCCTGGTTCACCCCCTCCCCCACGCCTACGCCCTGAAGCGGAGCAGATAGAAAAAGCGCCAGACACGAAAGTCTGGCGCTAAACGTTTGCGTTCCAAAACCCTCTTTACTCATCATCCGGAGCCAGGCCCAGGCGTCTTGCCTGCTCGTAGGAGATCACATCCGGGTTGACAGGCAAGTTACGATGTTTCTCCGCGGCCTCCTCCCAAAAGGAGTCCGGATCGAATTGTGGCTTCTTTCCCGACATCTGGCGAAGCAGCTCCTCCAGATTCTGGGTTGGGACGCCGCTGGTGGCAGGAAGGGGCTCTTCTGTCTCTTTCACTTCTGGCAAGGGTGCAGCGCCGATTGCCTTGAGCACCTGTTCGATCTCTTCGCATGTATCCTGAGCATAGCGTAGCGTTCTGCCCAGCCTTTCCTCCGCTGCCAGGCCAGAGCCGGCCAGGAGCAGCGCATGTGCCGTATCCACAGGTAGAAAGACGAGATCAAATTTTTCGCTTTGGAAGGCGTGAGATTGAAAAGAGGGAACTGAACGGAGCAGGCGAGAGACCTTCAAACTTGCGCTGTAAATTGCCATCAATGCTGCCAGCAGGCTCACCTCTATACCGGCATCTGGCAGATCGCCGGCGCGCGCCACGACACGTCCGCGTTCACTGATCAGGTACACGCAATGAGCGCCTGCTGCTCGTCGCAATTGCGAAAGCAAATCGGCCAGAGATTGGCGTTGGTTTTCTTCCCCCTCTTCTTCCGGCAGAATGATGGATTCCAGGCCCAGCGCCCGTTCGACGGTGTTGATAAAATCCCCTAAAGGAACGGGTTTATCGAAAATTGCAACCGGATTCACCTTTCGCATGGCCTGACGCGCCGCAGCGTCCTGGACTGCCGAAATGATGATACATTGAATTTGCGGCTGACGGGCCCTGGCTTTCTCGATCAATTCCACTCCATTGATCCCCGGCAGGCGATAATCCACGACAAGCAAATCCACCTTGCGCCGGGTCATCTCCAGGAGCGCCTCTTCGCCCGATGGAACTTCCACGATGCGCAGATCGTGTCCGGATGTCTCCAGCGCCGAGCGCAACAGGCGTGTAACTTCCCGATGATCGTCCACAAGGAGCAGGCAGGGAATATGTGACATGAGAATATTATAACAAAAAGTGCGCCCGTTGCGTGAAGTTGGGAGAAACGGTACTGTATCATGCGTTCAAGAAATTCGCAGCGAGTCGCCCGAAAGCCATGAAAA
>JAGHYK010000031.1:0-17500 GCA_017743695.1 Chloroflexota bacterium | reverse complement strand
AGCTGTGTGCTTCCTGATCCACTACTGAAGAAGATTGCCTTAACCTCGTTGCGCACGAGCATTGGGCATCTCTCCGCAAATTTCCTGAACAAACGATAAAATACCCGCGTTTCTTTGCCGTGTTGATGCCTGGGAGAGTGGGTGTATAAAATATACTTGTAGCGCGTTTTTTGACATTTGCAAGCTACAGGCGGTGAGAAAGCGAGTTGCGGGTAATCTGTATTTATCCACGGCCACGCTTGCGCCGGAATTTGCGCTTTTCCTTCTTTGCCGGGGAAGCAGCGGGAGCCGGCGGCGAAAGGTGAAGTCGCGGCATGGGCTGGGTGCTGGAGGCGCTCAGGGAGCGGTAACGCTCCTCCATTGAAGGTACAGGACGACCTGCCAGCGCCCGATGTAACGCCTCCCAACGTTCCCCATCCACAAAGCGCCAGTCCAGAAAAACGTGACGCTGATAGGCCTTCAACTCCAGGAAGAGCCCTTTTTCCCATAACTCCTGACAGGAACGCAGGTATTCCAGCCCCGAAACCACATCGCGAAAAACCACATATCCCCGCGATGGCAAATCCAGCGCCTCTGCCAGCAGTTCCTGTCCCAGCGCATTCCCCCGACGACGGGCGACCGTGGTGCGAATCCAGCCCTGGGTCTCAGCGTAACGATTATGGTAAACCACCAGGCCCCGCTCCTGCCCCTGGCGATTGGAGAAGGCGAAGACATCCTCATTGACCGTGCCCTGCGGGGTGAAGAAGTCATACAAGGCGAAGTGTTCGATCCCGGCAAAAAGCGAACGGCGATGGAGCAGCGGGAAAATGAAGCGCTCATGGGCCGCGATCAGCCCCTCATTCGGCCATTCTTCCCAGCGCGGGGCCGCGAATTCCATCCCGTATTTCTCCCGATAGCCCTCAATCTGGCCATGCCCGAACATCGGCAGGCCCGGCAGGGTGACCATCAGCGTACAAATGCCCAGATACTTATCGCCATCCCCGAATTGCTCAATGGCTGTCTTCTCGTCCGGGTTGTTCATAAAATTCACAAAGCGTTTCAGCACTTCTGGCTCGGTCTCCAGGGCCTTCTTCATCAGCAGTCGGTAGCGGTCGTTGGCCTCATCCCGCAGCATGTGCATAAAGGCAGAGTTATACACGCGATGCATTCCCAGATGGCGCACAAAGTAGCCTTCTAACATCCAGAAGGCCTCGGCGAGGAGCAGGGTATCCGGCGCCTCGCGTTCGACCCGCTCCACCACTTCCAGCCAGAACTCTCGTGGCAGACGCTTTTCAAACTCCTCCGCCGAAACCCCATACTCCGCACGCGAGGGGATAGCACCCCCTTGCCCCGGCAGCGGGTGCCAGAGTCGCTGGATGTGCTGTTTGACCAGGGTCATAGCCGCATCAAAGCGGATCACGGGGAAATGGCGGGCAACGTGCAAAATGGTGTCAATGACTGCCTGACGTACCTCCGCCTTCAGGTAATCCAGTTGCGCGGTATCGTTCCAGGGGACAGACGTGCCGTCGTTGCCGTGGTAGATGTAGCGCACCTCACCGCTGCGCCGATCCACGCGCTTGAAAACCACCGCCGCATCCCGACGGGTGTAATAACCATCCTCGATGTAAACTGAAATGCGGGGATCCTCGGAAAGATCAGGGCCGTTGAAGGTGTACGAGGGATAAGGGGGATGGGGAAGGGAGAGAAAATAATCCGGTTTTTCGGCCACCCAGACGGAATCAATCGCCATGTGATTGGGGACCATATCCGCGGCCAGGCGAATCCCAACCTGGCTCGCTTTCTTTTTCAAGGCCTCCAGCGCTTCCCAGCCGCCAAGCTCAGAAGCGATCTCGTAAGCGTGGACTGCGTATGCAGAGCCGAGTGCCTGCGGATCGCCCATGAGCTGTTTGATGCGCCGACTGGCACGGCTGCGCTCCCATACGCCGATCAACCACAGGCCGTTGATGCCCCAGCGCGCCAGCCGCTCCAGCTCTTCCTGCGGTATCTCATCCAGGCGGCGGATCGGCCGCTGGTAAAGGCGGGAAAGCTGCGCCAGCCAGACATAGACATTTTTGGCAATCAGCACCAGGCGCGGCATCCAGTCCCGGTCGGGCGTGATGCGTAACGGCACCTCCGCCGCAGGCATGGAAAAGTCCGGGATGTGCACTTCGCCGGGGCCGGCAGCGAAGCGAGTCGCTTCTTCCCTGATAAAATCCACCGCCCGACGAATGCGCAAGCGATCGCGATCATCGAGCAGGAAATCCCAATGCTCCAGCAGGATCAAAAGCTGCCCTTCAAGGGAGTGCGGCGCCTGGCGTAAGGGTAGAAAGAGGCGATCCAGAGGGTTTTCCCCTTGTGAGCCTGAAGCCAGCGGGAGAATCTGAAGGCCGTTGATGAGTTCCTCGTAGGCCGTCTCCCGACGAAGCTCCGTATCATCGAAGAAAGGGCGCAACCCACTCGCCGCCGGATTGCTGTTTTCGAGGTAGAGCAGGAAAAGCTCTCGGGTCACCTCTGCCTTTCTCGGATGGCCGGAGGGAGAGAGGCTTTCCAGGTATTCAGAAGCGCTCATTTCCCCCTGAAAGACTGGCAGGGAGGGGAACAACGCAAGGTACTGAAGCAGGGTGGCGCGCACCCTGGACTCCGAAAGGCGCGAGGTGAGAAAGCTGAGTTGCCGGGAAAGGGGAAATTTCCCCGCCTGCTCCAGGTACTCCAGCGCCCGCCAGAGGATTTCATCCATCAGGGAGAGCGCGTAAATTTGGGAAGCCGGACGCTGCAGGCGCGAAGCAAGTTCGCGCGCAGAGGCAAAATCGGGAAGGGACAGGCGCCCACTCTCTGTGAAGAAAGACGCAGGCAGCGCAAGGGAAAGGCGATATGGGACAGAAAGATGCATGAGACCTCGCCGGGGGAAATTTTGCTCTCCAATTCTACCGTAAATGGACGATGGACGGTGAGCTGGGGACGGCGGAGTTCAGGAATTCTGCGAGGGATTGCTTCAGCAGGGATCGCCGCCCAATTGGCAGCGCGGGCAAATTCTCGCTTTCTCTGATACAATTAGGGCATGGCATCACGCATCTATGTTGTGGGTCATATCAATCCGGATACAGATACCGTCGCAGCGGCCATGGGCTACGCCTGGCTGCTGCGCGAACGGGATGGGGCGGATACCATCGCTGCGCGCGCCGGCGCGCTCAATCCCCAGACAACCTGGGTCCTCCAGCGATTGGGGCTGGAAGCGCCTGTCCTGCTGACGGATGCCTCGCCGCGCTTTGAATCGGTCATGCAGCGTCTCGATACCATCCTCCCTCAAAGTCCGCTCTCAGAGGCCTGGGCGCTGGCCTCGCGCACCGGCGGCCTGGCCCCGGTTGTGGATGAAGAGGGCCGCCCCTATGGGCTGATCAGCGGCTGGAGCCTGTTTCGCTACTTCACCGAAACCCTCGGCCCCAATCCCTCCCTGACCAGCGTGCGCCTGGGCGATTTGATGAGCGCGCCCTGTCACCTGGCGGCCGATACCAGCGTGCCGAAATTCCTGGCTCAGGGGCATATTCGAGACTCGCTCCATCGCATCCTGCACGACGAGTACGATAACTACTGGATTGTAGATGAGCACGGATATTACCTGGGCATCGCCCGCCAGCGTGATCTGCTCAATCCTCCGCGTCTCAAAGTGATCCTGGTGGATCACAACGAGCCGCGTCAAGCCATCGCCTCGCTGGAAGAAGCCGATCTGCTGGAAATCCTGGATCACCATCGTCTGGGCAATCCTCATACCCATACCCCGATTCGGATGCACGTGGATATTGTCGGCTCGACCTCGACCCTGGTGACGGAGCAAATGGTCGAGGCTGGCATTGCACCGCCCCCTGCCCTGGCCGGTTTGCTCCTGGCGGGTATCCTTTCCGATACGCTGATCTTCACCTCCCCGACCACCACCCCGCGCGATCGTCAGGCCGCGGAACGCCTGGGACGCTGGGCCTTCTTTGGAGCTTCTCCTTTGAAAGGGGAGAGCCTGGAATCCTATGGGCAGGCCATCCTGGCCGCCGGCGCGGGCCTGGATCAGCGACCCGCCGAAGAGGTGGTAAGCAGCGATTTGAAGACCTACGAGAACGGCGGCTTCAAGTTCGCTATCTCGCAGGCGGAGGTCACCGACCTGGTGCAACTGGCCGAGCATTTGCCGCGCCTGCAAAAGGCCCTGGACGAATTGCGCGATCGCCGGGGACTGGATTTTGCCATGCTCCTGGTCACCGATGTCGTGCGGGGTACCAGTCGCCTGCTTCTCTCCTCCAATCCGCCCCCGATCCTGAAAGACCTGCCCTATCCGCCTCTCCCCGATGGCACGCGCGAGGCCGCCGGCGTGGTTTCGCGTAAGAAACAACTTCTCCCCACGCTACTTGGATTGTTAGAGCGATGAAATGCGATACAGACAATTGATATTTTACCTGTTGATCCTGTCGGCTTTCCTGAGCGCGTGTGGCGGAAAGATCGCCACGCCAGCGGCGGCTCCCTCTGCGCCTTCCCCGACCCCCGTGCCTCCTTCCCCGACCCCGACGCTGCTGCCTGCCCCGACGCCTGTACCCACCCTTTCGCTCACCGCCCTGGTATGGAGTAGCGATCCGCGTGTCCCCATCCTGACCTACCATCAATTTGCGGATGACATCGCCAAACGTTCCAGCCCGGTCAAGGTGCGCAAATCCGATTTCCGCGCCGAGTTAGAGAGCCTGTATGCGGCCGGCTATAGCCTGGTTTCGCTGCGTGAATGGCTGGATGGACGCTGGATTGTCCCGCCCGGAAGGCGCCCCTTGATCTTGAGCATGGACGATCTCTTCTACAACAACCAGATCGGCCTTACGCCGGCAGGAGAACCCGATCCGAATACCGGCATCGGCATCTTGTGGCAATTCTACAAAGAACATCCCGATTTCGGATTTCATCTGGCGCTCTTCGCCAACCTGGGAGATAAACTCTATGCCGATCCGGGGAAGCCCGATTGGGAGATGAAACTGGCGCAGACGATTGTCTGGTGTCTGGATCACGGCGCGGAGATTTACAACCACACCTACACCCATGCCGATCTTTCGATTTCAGATGCCAATGGCATCCGTTGGGAACTGGGGCAGAACGATCGTTATCTCCGTCAACTGCTGGAAAAAGCCGGACGCGCCGATCTGATTGCCAGGTTGGGGAATATGCTGGCTCTGCCCTATGGAAGGGAGCCTGCTTCTGCTGGAATGCGAAAGGTCATCTACGCTTACACCACCCCTGAAGGGAAAGCCATGGAGGCCGTCTTCTACATAGACTTCATCATCCGCCCTGGCTATTTTGAGCCGGCCTCGCCGCAGTTCGATCCGCTCCACATCCCGCGCATTGTTGCCACGCAAGAGGCGATCCGCATTCTGAGCGAACAGGCCGCCTCGTTCCCGGCTCCCCTCGCCTGTACCTTCGAGATCGAAGCCACCCATCCAGACGATCCTCAGGCCATTCGCCAGGGCATTCTGCGCGCCATTCAGGCGAAGCAATGCCCGGCCGGGCGCTATTTTGTCTCGGATCAAGTCTTTGACCTGCGTTCCCTGGCGCAATCTCTGCCATGAGCAACGATTTCCAGATTTTTGAAGCCTTAGTCAGGCTGAAAGAGGAAAACCATGCTGCGGCTTTGTGCACGGTGATCCACAGCGAAGGCTCCACGCCGCGCCATGTGGGGAGCAAGATGCTGGTCTATGAAGATGGCCACTTCATCGGAAGCATTGGGGGCGGCGATCTGGAGCATCGCGTCCTGGATGAGGCCTGGATGGCAATTGTGGAGGGAAAACCGCGCCGTTTGCGATACAATATGGTGGACCCTCGGCGTGGTGATCCTGGCGTGTGCGGTGGTAGCGTGGAGATCTTTGTGGAACCGATCCTGCCTCCCCCGCTGCTGATCGTGGTCGGTGGTGGACATGTAGGAAAAGCGGTCGCTCACCTGGCAAAATGGTTGGGATTTCACGTCGCCGTCTCCGATGACCGCCCCGAATTCTGCAATCCTGAGGCGGTTCCGGATGCGGATGCGTTCTATCCCTGTCGCCTCTCGGAATTGCCGCAACGCGTGAAGATCCATCGCCAGACGTATCTCGTCCTGACCACCCGCGGCAGCAGCATAGACGTGGAAGGCCTGCCGGCCCTGTTAGAGACCCCTGCCGCCTATATTGGCGTCATCGGTTCCCGACGTCGCTGGCTGACGACGGCGCGCGCCTTGCGGGAGAAAGGGATCAGCGAAGAGCAACTGCGTCGCGTTCGTTCGCCGATGGGATTAGAGATCCAGGCCGAAACGCCCGAAGAAATCGCCGTCAGCATCCTTGCCGAGATCATCATGCTTCGCCGCGGTGGGAACGGCCGCCCGATGACCCATCTGCCCGGCGCGGAGTCGCAACCGCACCTGGCAGAAAATGTATCCTGAATTCCTGAAGGAGGACGTATGGCAAGGATTTTTGATGTCATTGAGTATCCTGTTGAAATGGTGGATGAGATCGTCCACCGCTTTCCAGAAAGCGGCCCGGCGGATTTTCGGCTCGGTTCGCAACTGATTGTGCGCGAGGCGCAGGCGGCTGTCTTCTTCCGCGACGGGAATGCGCTGGATGTCTTTGGCCCCGGACGCCATACACTGACCACCGCCAACCTGCCCCTGATCACCCAGACTTTACAAAACCTGTTCACCAGCGGTAAAACGGTCTTCCCGGCGGAGGTTTATTTTGTGTCCATGCGGGAATTCCCCGACCGGAAATGGGGAACGCCACAACCGATTATCGTGCGCAATCCCGGCATGGGGCTGGGGGTGGCGCTGTTACAGGGGTTTGGCACGTACTCTTTCCAGGTCAAAGATCCGCAACAGTTTGTGACCCAGATCGTCGGCGCCAGAAGCTCTTATCCACTCAGCGCCATTGAAGAACGTCTGCGCACGATCCTGCTTTCAAAGCTCCAGGATGTGCTGGGGGAGACGGCTGTCAGGCGTTCGGTGCCGGAGATCATCGGCCTGACGGAGGAACTTGGGGCAGCTGTACGGGCAAAGGCGCAAGAGGATTTCGCCGCCCTTGGCTTGACGCTCAAGACGTTCTATATCGGCAATCTGAAACCTTCGGAAAAGTCTGCCGAAGAGTTGCGGGCTATGGGGATGCTGGATGTGGCCACCTATACGCAGCTCCAGGCCGCCGACGCAATGCGCGATGCCGCGCAGAACCCAAGCGGCGGCGCCGGCCTGACCGCGGGGATCGGCGCCGGAATGGGGATTGGCAACCTGATGGGGCAGGCGCTGCAGCAAGGGACGCAGGCGCCCTCCCAGGGCGCTGCTGGCTCGTTCAGCATGCCAGAAGTGATGACCCCGGCAGAAGCTGCCCAGTTGCTGCGCGTGAGCGAGGCCGACGTGCTGGCGGCTATCCAGGAAGGCAGTCTGAAAGCGAAAAAGATCGGCAACACCTATCGGATCAGCCGCCAGGCGCTGGAAGAGTTCCTCAAGTCCTGACTCCGGCGGGGGCAGACTGCGCAGGCGATGGAAACGCATAGCGTGGGGATGTGTGGCTTTCCCGGCCAGGGAGCTATCTCTCTTTATCGTTTGGAGGCTCCATGAAGATCAATTTTTATGCGACCTTGCGTGAAATTGTAGGTAGCAGAACGGTCGAGATCGAGCATCAAGAAGGGATGACCGTTCAAGCGTTACTGGAACTCCTCTTCCAACGCTATCCGGGATTGCGACGAGAACTGATGGACGAGGCAGGAAATCTCTATCCTCATGTTCACGTGTTCATCAACGGGCGGGATGCTCCCTACCTGGAACAGGGGTTAGCGACGCCGCTCTCTTCGGAAGATGTCGTCAATATCTTTCCGGCCGTCGGGGGCGGATGAGCGAAGTCTCAGCCGAACGCGATCTCCTGATTACCAACATCCCCTTGTGGCTGATGGAGGAGTACCTGCGGCGGACAGGCGCAGCGCAGAGAGGGGAAGAATGGCAGCATCCTGCCGGCTGGCGGGCGCATCTCAGCCCGGCCCCAGATTACCAGATCGGCTCGCTGCGGGTTGGGCGTTTGCGCCTGCGCTTATCCGGCGATCCTGCCGCCATCGCTCAGGCTGAACAGTCGCTCCAGGTTTACCTGCTGCGGGGAGGAGGATAAATCAAAAGGCTTCCGAAGTAACTCGGAAGCCTTTCTGCATGGGGGAAACCTCAGGGAGCGAAATTGGGTGGAGTGTAGGGCCAGACAGACGATGTCCCGCACAAGGCATCCTCATGGAAGGTGTTGCCTTGCATGTAACCAACCCGCTGCCATGGGCTGCCACAGGTGTAGGAGCGGGTGACAATCACCTTTCCATTTACCCAAAGCCGGAAGATGACCCATTCGCTACCGTTGCTATTGCGCACTTTCAACCGGCCACCTTTATCATCCTGGCAGAGAATCGCGAGGGCGGGCTGAGCCGCGTTTGACTCCTGCCATTCCGCTCAGGCAGAGCAGGGCAACCAGACGGAGGGTGAGGGGCAGGCCGTAGCGCTGCGCCAGATAGCCGATCAGCAGGCTGCCGAAGGGGGTGACGCCCTGGATCGCCCACAAGTAGATGCTGAAAACCCGGCCGCGTAGCTCATCCGGTGTCCCTGTCTGAATCACGGTGTTGGAGAGCGCCAGTTGGGTGACGGAACCCCAGCCCATCAGGAATACCAGGAGCAGCGCCAGCGGAAAAGGGGGCGCAAAGGCGATGATCAGCACGGCAAGGAGGTAGGCCAGTTGACCGATGGCAGCCCATCGCTCCTGATCCTGGATGCGCAGGCTGAACAGGCTCAGCAGCAGCGAGGCTGTCAGAGCGCCGAAGCCCTGGGCCGTATAGATGGCACTGCTACGGGCATCTACCACAGCACGCGGCGTTCCGGGCGCAGAAAGTAGCTCCCTGGCGATCGCTGGAATCTGTTGTACCACCGGGAAGGCCAGCAATCCCATGATCCCGGCCAGAAAGACGATCCTGCGAATTGTCAGGTGGTGGAGCAGATACTGCGCGCCCTCGGCGATCTCTTCCCGAAAGTGAAAGGAGTGCCCTGGGGCGGGAAGATGGGCATTTGATTTTCGTATAGCGAATAAACTGCCCAGCACAAAGAGGAAACTCACACCGTTCAGGAAAAACACCAGCGCCTCGCCGTGCTCCGGAAAACTCAGGAGCAAGATCGTTGCCAGCGATGGCCCGAAAGCCCGCGAGAGATTGAAGGCCATGGATTGCAGTGCAATGGCGTTGGGGAGCGCCGGCACGCTCGCCAGTTCGCTCAGCATCGCCTGGCGGGCAGTGATCTCCACCGTCGAGGCGATCCCCAGAAGAAGAGACAGCCAGACCAGATGGGAAATGCGGATGGTTCTGCTCCAGGTGAGCCAGGCCAGGAGAAATGCCTGGAGCATCATGATCGTTTGCATGGCGATCACGACTTTGCGCTTTTCCAGGTGCTCCACCAGCACGCCGGCCGGCAGGGCGAAGAAGAAGGTGGGCAGGGTGAGAGCGAAACCGATCAGGCCGAGATCAAAACGGCTGTTGCTCAGGTGGTAAGCGACCAGCGGCTGCACCGTGTTTTGCATGGCGGTTCCGATAAGAGAGAGGAAGTGCCCGCTGATGAAGAGCGCAAAGTTCCGTTCCCGTAAGGCAGGGAGATGACGAAGCATAGGGCAGGTATCCGCTCAAGCCAGGCTGGTAAAGAGGCCACCCTGCGTTTCCTGAAGCGGCTCAATCAGGGCCTCGCCTTCCACGTCCGAGCGGTTGACGCGAGGGCTGACCCGATAGCCGCACATCCTTTCAGCCGGAAAAGGGCGCAGCCAGCGTTCGGGGGATTCGGATGGGCGCGGCCATAGCCATTCCTCGTATTCTTCGGGGAAAAGTATCAGGGGCATGCGCTCGTGAATCGGGCGGAGACGCTCGTTGGCTGCCACGGTCAGGATCAGGCAGGTGCGAATTTCCTGCCATTCTTCCCAAAGGCCGGCAAAAGCAAACGGCCGCCGCTCCTGGAGACAAAAATACCAGGGGAGGCGGGCCTGCCCTTCCTGCTGCCATTCGTAAAAGCCATCGGCAGGGATCAAACAGCGACGGTTGCGCCAGGCGCCCCGAAATGCCGCCTTCCGCGCCGCGGTTTCGGTTCGGGCGTTAATGTACGGTCCCGTTGGATGGCGTTGGGGGGCGGCTTTTGCCCAGGCCGGCACAAAGCCCCAAAGGGCAAAAGTAGCCGCAAGCGGCTGCTTCGCCTCGATCATCAAAATCGGCTGACCGGGCGCGATGTTGTAACGCGGCGCATAGGCGGAAGGAAAAGCCACCCCTGGGAAACAGGCCTGCAACGTCGGCAGGTCAGCGGTCAATGTGAATCGTCCGCACATGGCTGGTTCCAATAGCGAAAATCTCCCTGGCGCCGCGTCAGCCCCTGGCTATCCAGATATTCTAAGAAAGGAAGCACATATTTTCGAGAAGTCTTGAAAAGATCGCGCACCTGCGCGACCGTCAGCGGGCCTTGCTCACAGAAGGCCTGACGCAGGCGTTCCACCATCCCCTCGAAATCCGTCCGTCGAAAGACGATTTCCGCCGAGACTGCGATCAGGATGCCCTGGATGAGCAATGCCTGGAAAACCTCTTCCCCTACGCTCTGGATGCACTCGCTGGCCGTTGGCGGCGAAAAGGGAGATTGCTCAAAGCGCTGGAGCAATGCCTGCACCTGTTTCTGCTGGGCAGGGGTGAAGCGAATTTCGTGCTCCGGGAGGGCGATGCCATCGTGCGCGAGCTTGAAAATGCCCATCTCCAGCCAGCGTTTCAGCAGATGGGGGAAACTGGCTGCAGAGAGTCGCAGACGTTGGAGCAGTTCCGGGCGAGGCATCCCTGGGCGAAGCGGATACAGACGGTGATATTCGGCCACGTGCGACTTTGCCTGGCGGGTGAGGTCTTCCCAATGCGAGGCGGCAAGCACCTGCGCCTCCATATCCAGGACTGCGGCTGGGGTGCCCAGCCCGAGCAAGCTGCCGGCCTGGAACAACGCCTGAGCGGCCTGCAGGGCTGTAGCCTCGTCCAGGGCGGCGCGCCGGGCGATCTCCTTGAGCGAAGCAATGCCAAGCGCACGCGCTGCCTGGAGGAGCAGTTCCTGGGGGGTGCCTTTTTGCAGGGATTGCAGGCGCTGCAGGGTGAGCGGATCGAAGCGCCGGTAGCGCAGGCGCGGCTCAGGGTCGAGGATGAGGCCGCCGCCGAGGGTCTCTGCAGGGGAGGGGCGGCGCAGGATAAAACGATCGCCGCGGGCTGCGACAAGGGGCGTTTTCAGTTCCAGTTGAACCCATCCTTCCTCCCCTGGCTGTAGCTCGTCTTTCCCCAACAAGCGCACGTGCGCCAGCGCTTCTGCCGTGTTCAGGAAAACCTTAACTTCTGCGCCGTGCCGCAGGGGACGCTGAACGTCGGGGAGCAGGCGCAGGGTGGCATCCAGACGATAGGAAGGCTGATAATGCCCCGGTAGGGTCAACACGTCGCCGCGTTCAAGTTCTTGAACTGAGATACCGCTCAGATTGGCCGCCGTGCGCTGGCCAGGATGAGCGATTTCGGTGGGCTTCTTGTGCGTTTGCAAGCCGCGAATGCGGGCGCGTAGCCCCTTAGGGAGGATCAGCACTTCATCCCCCACGTGCAGCGTGCCATCCTGAAGCGTACCCGTCACGACCGTGCCGAAGCCGCTCAGGGTGAAGGCGCGATCAATCGGCAGCCGCGGCCGTCCGAGATCGGGGCGGGAAGGCGCATCTTCGAGCAGGCGGCCCAATGCCTGGCGCAGTTCCTCCAACCCATCCCCGCGTTTGGCGGAGACCCGGAGCAATGGCGCATTTTCCAAAACCGTGCCGTGGACCAGGGAGCGGATCTCGCTCTCGACCAGATCAAACCATTCAGGGTCTGTGATCAGGTCTGCTTTGTTGAGCACGATCAGGCCGCGGGGAATCTGGAGCAGGTCAATGATGGCCAGGTGCTCACGCGTCTGTGGCATCACGCCCTCATCCGCCGCAATGACCAGGAGCACTGCATCCAGTCCGCCGACCCCGGCTAACATGTTTTCGATAAAATCGCGATGGCCCGGCACGTCTACAATCCCCACTTCTTCGCCATTGGGTAGCTTCAGCCAGCCGAAGCCCAGATCAATGGTCATCTGGCGCTCTTGCTCTTCTTTGAGGCGGTCGGGATGGACACCTGTGAGGGCTGCAATCAGGCTCGATTTTCCGTGATCTACGTGACCTGCGGTGCCGATAACGTGCATGGCTCATTTCTTTGCGGAGGTGGGAGGAAAGAGTCGCTTATGTTTGTTTAACCATTCATGGACATATTGAAGTAATTGCTGCAGTTGTTCCTGGTTGAATTCGTTTATCTGACGAAGTTGTTCCTGAATTGTTTCCATCCTGTCAGATAGTTCCTGCTGATTGGAGCTGACACTCTCCAGGGCTTTGCGGAGCTCGCTCAGGGCTTGTTCCTGCATCAGGTTGAAAGAAGTCCAGCGTTTTTGTTCTTCGGCGCGAAAGGCGACCCATTCCTGGCGCAATCGCTCCTCTGACAGGCGTTGCATTTCTGCAATTTCCCCTATCCGTCGCTCCAGGCGCTGTTGCAGTTCGTTGAATGTGCTTTCGGCGCGCTGCACGCTGCGCAAACTATCTTCCATCTGGATACGGCGGGCATCCAGTTCGCTCATTTGCTTTCGTATATTTTCTTCTAATTCACTGAGTCTTTTCTGGTAGCGTTGAAAATCTACATCTATCACCTGTAATTTCTGCAGAGAAGCCTCAAAACGCTGTTGTCGTTCGGCCTCCGAAGCCATCACTTCATTCACGCGTTGGGTGAGTGTGCGAAAGGTGTCGTTCTGGAGGTCGAGCTTCTGCTGGTGATCATCGAGTCTTTTGCGCAGGGAGGCGACTTCGCCCTGCAGCGCGCTGATCTGGTTGAGGTCGCGCCGTCGTGCTTCCTCCCAGACTTGTGGGATGGCGCGGAATTCTTCCTGCGTTTGTGCAAGCTGGGAAATTTTCCCTCGCAGTTCGTCAATCAAATCCCGCAGGCGGGCGGCCTCATCTATGCGGGCTTTGAGCTTCTCTTCAAAAAGGGGGAGATCAACTTTCGCCGTGCGCACCGCTTCAATCTCCTTACGCAGTGCTTCCAGCTCCGATAAAGAAGACTGAAGCGCTTCCTGGGATTTTTGCTCTGCCCTCTGGCCGGTTTCTGAAATCATGCGCTGTAGCTCTTCACGCTGGCGTTGGATGCCGTTTTCCAGTTGTTCCAGGCGCGCCGGCAGGGAGAGAAGAGGGGAGAGCTGTTTTTGCAGGTCACGCAATTGTTGGGTCAGGAGGTGAAGATCGGCAGCAATGCCGTTTACCTGTTCTTGCAATACGCTGATGGAGGCCTTGCTCTTGCGGTGGTCTTCCTCAAGGAACTCCAGGCGACGGATAATCTCATCGAACATGATACCTCCTCAAAATGAGCATGATGCTGGGTGAGGATTATAATGGATTTTATCGCCTTCAGAACATGGTACAATCGGGGACGCGATGGCGAACCTGTTCTCGAAGTGGCGTGAAGGATTACAAAGGACCAGCCAGGCTGCTTTTGGGCGTCTGGCGAGTTTGCTTGGAGCGACGGAGATCACGGAAGACACCTGGGAAGTGCTCGAAGCGCTCTTGATCCAGGCGGATGTGGGCATTGAAACGACCCACGCGCTGCTGCGGGCGTTGCGTCAACGGGTGCGCGAACGGGGCATGACCCGCGCCTCCGATCTGTACCAGGCGCTGCGCGAGGAACTTTTGCAGCGCTTGCCGCAGCCGCCTCCGCTCACCTTTTCGACCCATCCTGCGGTGATCCTGATCGTGGGTGTAAACGGCTCCGGAAAGACCACCACGATCGCGAAGCTTGGCTGGCGTTTCCAGCAGGAAGGGCGGCGCGTCTTGTTTGGAGCAGCCGATACCTTCCGGGCGGCAGCGGTGGATCAGTTACAGGTTTGGGGAGAGCGCCTGGGGATACCGGTGATCGCCGGCGCACCCAACAGCGATCCCGGCGCTGTGGCCTACAATGCTGTGCAGGCTGGCCTGGCGCGCGGCGTGGATGTGATCCTGATTGATACCGCCGGGCGATTGCACACTCGTTATAATCTGATGGAGGAACTGAAAAAAGTCTATCGGGTGACTGGAAAGGCTTTGCCAGGCGCCCCTCATGCAGTCTGGCTGGTGATGGACGCGACAACCGGGCAAAATGCTTTGTCACAGGCGCGCGCCTTCAAAGAGGCCGTGAACGTGGATGGTATTATCCTGACCAAACTGGACACTTCCGCACGGGGTGGTATGGCTTTTGCTATCTGGGATACCCTGCGCCTGCCGATCCTCTTTGCTGGCCTTGGCGAAAAGATGGAGGATTTACAGCCGTTCGATCCGCAGGCTTTTGTGGAGGGCATCTTTGCCCGATAACCTCAGGGGATGCACGTGGAGGTGCAATTTCTGGAAAAGCCGAGGACAGGGAACGGTGGACGGCGAGGCCTGGCGACGGGCCATCACGCATGAACATCATTTGTAACGACAGCCATGTCATTGCGAGCCGCCGCAGGCGGCGAAGCAATCCCCCTATCGGCCAGGAGATTGCTTTCCCCACGCTACGCTCGGGACATGTGCTTCGCTTGCGATGACAGAAGGCGGAGGGTTTTTTCTATGGCTTGTGGTTACCAGTTGCTGAATCATTTTATCTTTGGAAGGGAAATATGAATGGATTGATTGAAAGACTTTTTGAGCTTCGCGAACATGTTGAAGAATTACGGAGGCGACTTTGACTTGCCGGGCAAGGAG
Organism: Chloroflexota bacterium; assembly: GCA_017743695.1. GTDB lineage: Bacteria > Chloroflexota > Anaerolineae > Anaerolineales > Villigracilaceae > 630D-37. The sequence continues at coordinate 2,720 of JAGHYK010000031.1, read as the reverse complement.
CAAGCGTTAGAAGAACTAAAGAAACAAAGCGAATCGCCTGATCTGTGGAACGATCCGGCGACCGCTCAGCGAGTGATGCGGCAGCTCGCAGAGTTGCGGGAAGAGGTCGAAGGCTGGCGTCAGTACCAGCAGCGCCTGCAAGATGCTCTCGAACTGGCCCAGCTTGGCGATGAAAGTCTTTCCGAGGAGCTGGAACGGGAAGTGCAGGCGTTAGAGCAGGAATTTGAACAACGCTCCCTGGCTGCGATGTTCTCCGGTCCCTATGATGCGGGGAATGCGCTTCTCTCCATTCACGCCGGAGCTGGCGGCACAGATTCCCAGGATTGGGCTTCTATGCTGATGCGAATGTACCTGCGTTGGGCGGAGCGCCGCGGCTACAAGACCGAAATCCTGGATATGACGCCTGGCGAGGAGGCTGGCATCAAGAGCGTCACCATCGCTGTCAATGGAAAATATGCCTATGGGTATCTGCGAGCGGAAAAGGGCGTTCACCGACTGGTGCGGCTTTCGCCCTTCGATGCTGCTCATCGCCGCCATACTTCATTTGCACTGGTCGAAGTGCTGCCCGAAATTGCCATGGATGACCCGGAAGTGGTGATCGATCCGAAGGATTTGAAGATTGACGTCTATCGCGCTTCCAGCGCCGGTGGACAGAACGTGCAGAAGAATGCGACCGCGGTGCGCATTGTCCATATCCCTACCGGCATCGTTGTGACCTGTGAGAATGAACGCTCGCAAACGCAGAACAAGGAGACGGCCATGCGTATCTTGCGGGCGCGCCTTTTTGAACTGAAACGCGCAGAAAAAGAAGAGCAGATCGCTATGCTGCGCGGGGAATATGTAAAAGCCGAATGGGGCAATCAGATTCGCTCCTATGTGTTGCATCCATACCAGATGGTCAAGGATCATCGCACCGATTATGAAACCGGGAATACCCAGGCAGTTCTGGATGGTGAACTGGATGCGTTCATGATCGCCTATCTGCGTCAGTTCGGAGGAGAAAAGCGATGAAAACTCTTCTATGGTGCGCTTTAACTGCTCAACCCTGTCTCAAAATCGTTGTGCATGTCATTGCTAGGAGCATTGTTTGCGCCGAAGTAACCGCTAAAAGTGGTTAAGGGCATAAGAAGTTTCACCACGAAAACACAAAGTCACACAGTCCCCTCTTCATGCTTTGTCAGGTAACTTTTTGCACCAAATCAGCGGTCGCTCTACTCTCTCCATATAGTGTAGCCCGGCTGAGAGGACGAGACGCAAGAAACGAAAAAATATGACTTAACACGGAACTCATCTTATGCTGGGATTTTGTGCATTTTTAGTTAGTTTTTTGTTTTGCAGTAGACGCACCACTACTGCAACATAGCTAACTCGACAATGTTATATTTCTGCTGGGAGGCCTCTTCATGAAGCGAGTGATCCCGCCTGTCAAGGGCACGCGTGATTTTTATCCAGAGCAGATGGCTTTACGCACCTGGCTGTATGGGATGATGCGCCAGGTCTCGGAATCTTTTGGCTATCAGGAATACGAAGCGCCGATCCTGGAGAGCCTGGAGCTATACGCGGCGAAATCGGGGGAGGAGCTGGTCAAGGAGCAGGCTTATGTATTCACCGATCGCGGCGGCGATGCGATTACGCTCCGACCCGAATTGACTCCCAGCCTGGCGCGCATGGTCGCCCAGCGCCAGAAGGAACTGGTCTTCCCCCTGCGCTGGTGGTCTTTTGGGCCTTTCTGGCGCTATGAACGTCCCCAAAAGGGGCGAACGCGGGAGTTTTTCCAGTGGAATGTGGATATGATCGGTGTCAATTCACCGGAGGCGGATGCGGAAATTGTAGCCGTGTTGGTCAGTTTTTTCCGCCAGGTCGGCCTGCGACCGGAGCAGGTACTGGTCATGGTGAACAATCGGCGCCTGATGGATGCCCGATTTGATGCCTTTGAGATCCCCCCAACCATGCGCCCGGCTGTTTCGACATGGATTGACCGACGCGAGAAGATGGAGCCAAAGGAATGGCTGGCCTATGGCCGGGAGATCGGCCTTTCTGAGCGACAGTTGGGGCAGATTGGGGAAATGCTCGAGGATCGCGAACTGTGGCGACGTTCGGAGGAACTGATCCGCTTTTTTGCGGCGACGCAAGCGATGGGGATTGGCGATTATGTCCGCTTTGAACCCTCCATTGTGCGCGGTCTGCTTTACTATACAGGGACGGTGATTGAAGCCTGGGAGGTCGGAGGCGAAATCAAGCGCGCCATTCTCGGCGGGGGACGCTATGACAATCTGCTTGCCGATGTGGGCGGTGAGCCGCTGCCGGGCGTGGGCTTTGCCATGGGGGATGTGGTGATCACGTTGATCCTGGAGAAATATGGTCTTTTGCCTCAAAACTTGAATGTTTATCCGGCGCGCATCCTGGTTACAGTCTTTGACCAGGACCACCTGCTTGAATCGTTCAAACTGGCGGATGAGTTACGCTCCGCCGGCCTCAAGGTCGCCTGTTACCCTGAAGCAGCAAAGCTCCCGCGCCAGTTCCGCTATGCGGATCGGATGGGAATGCAGGCAGTGCTGGTTTTAGGCCCGGATGAGATGGCGAATGGGACGGTGACGGTGAAAGATTTACGTCAGGGCGCGCAGGTCCAGGTGGCACGTCGCGAGGCGGCGGCGTTCTTGAAGGAAATGCTGGCTCGCAGGGCTTGAATCAAAGGCGCAGAAAGCCCCTCTCTGACCGGT
>JAGHYK010000215.1 GCA_017743695.1 Chloroflexota bacterium | reverse complement strand
TCCTGCCGCGTGCGCTGCGGATATACATTCCTCCTGCCGGCCAGTCTCTCTTGCATGATCGCGCAACGCGTCACGGTCAGGTGTGATAAAATCTTCCCCATGCCTCTTATCCTGGCTTCCAATTCACCGAGACGGCGCGAACTGCTCAAACTGCTCGGTCTCTCCTTTGAGGTGCTTCCTGTAGAAACGGATGAACGCCCCTTAGCGGGAGAGCCGCCCCAGGAATATGTGCTGCGCCTGGCTGAAGCCAAGGCGCGCACCGCTGCCCAGGTGCACGCTGTGCCAGGGATATATCTCGGCGCGGATACCACTGTTTTCCTGGATGGCCAGGTTCTGGGAAAGCCCCAGGATGCCGAAGAAGCGCGGCGCATGTTGCGTCAACTCCGCGGCCGTGTGCACCAGGTCTTCACCGGCCTGGCCGTTTTTGATCCTGAACGTGCTATCTGCCAGAAGACATATGCCGTGACCGATGTCCCCATGCGCGCTTACTCCGATGAAGAGATCGAAGCCTATGTCGCAAGCGGTGATCCGCTGGATAAGGCCGGGGCTTATGCCATTCAACATCCCTGGTTTCGCCCGGTGGATGCTCTGGAGGGATGTTTTGCCAACGTGATGGGACTGCCCCTGTGCCATCTGGTGGGATTGCTCCAGGCAGCCGGCCTGCGCCCGAGCGCTGTGGCGCCTTCGGCCTGCCAGGAGTTCCTGCACTATCGTTGTATGGTCTATCCGCTTTATTTTCCAGGGTTTGAACCACGATGAGGAAACGGACTCAACGCTTTCTGCTGGTTTTTTCGCTCCTCTCCCTGCTCATTTCCTGTGCGCCTCCGACTTCCGGCCCAAAAGGCGCGATGGCAACCTCCACGCCGAACCTGCCGCCGCCGAATGTGACGCGCATCGCTCCCCCGGATGCCGGCGAAACGCTGGAGCGATATTTGCAGGCCTATCGCCAGGACGATTACGCTACGATGTACGATCTGCTCAGCGAGAACAGCCGGGGCGCCATTTCGCTGGATGACTTCTCCAAAATGCACGCTGAATCCAGGGACGCAATGAGCGCCTATGACCTGGAATATCAGGTGCTTTCCTCCTCGCTCAGCCCACGCTCGGCAACGCTGAATGTTCGCCTGACCTATCACACCGCGCTCTTCGGCGACTTGAGCCGTGAGATTCCCTTCCAGCTGAACCTGGAGCACGGCGGCTGGCGCCTGCTCTGGTCACCCGGCCTGATCCTGCCGGAGCTTCAGGGGGGCGGGCGGCTGGTTACCAGCTACGAGATCCCGGCGCGCGGGGATATATACGATCGCCAGGGACTGCCCATTGCCACCCAAAGCGACATCGTGGCCATTGGGATTATCCCTGGTCAGATCAACCCCGATACGGAGGGGTTCCTGCTCAGTGAACTTTCCAAAGTCACCGGGCTGCCTGCGCCGGTGATCGCCGAGCGGTATGCCAACGCCCTGCCCGACTGGTATATCCCCATCGGGGAGACAAACGGGGATGCGGCGCAACGTTTGTTGCGTCTGAACCTGGCCGGGCTGGTGCTCACTCCCTACAGTTCCCGCTTTTACTACGATCAGGGCATTGCGCCTCAGACCGTGGGCTATTTGCTTTCGATCTCGAAGGAGAATCTGCGCCAGTATCGGCGGCGCGGCTATCGGGGCGATGAACGGGTTGGCGCTGCTGGAATCGAGAAATCTGCCGAAAGTTACCTGGCCGGCAAGCGCGGCGCAAAGCTCTACGTTGCCTCGGCGGATGGTACCATCAAAAACCTGATCGCTTCCACCGATCCGCAAGCCGCGGCCTCGGTCTATCTCACCCTGGATCGCAATCTGCAATTGCAGGCGCAGCGGGCGCTGGCTGGTTTCCGCGGCGCCATCGTGGTCATGGAAGTCAACAGCGGGCGCATCCTCGCCCTGGCCTCCTCGCCGAATTTTGATCCCAACCTGTTCGATCCGCAGAACCGCAATAACATTTTGCTCAACGACCTGTTGAACGACCCCAACACGCCTCTGGTCAATCGCGCCACGCAAGGGGAATATCCGCTCGGCTCGGTCTTCAAGATCATCACCATGGCGGCAGGGATGGAAAGCGGCCTTTTCGCGGCCGATACCACCTACGATTGTCAGTACGATTTTACAGAACTGCCCAATATCGTGCTCCATGACTGGACGTGGGATCACTGTCAGCAGCAATTGCAGACCGAAGGCGAGTGTAAAACCAGGCCCTCCGGCGTGCTCACTCTCCCTGAAGGATTGATGCGTTCCTGCAATCCGTGGTTCTGGCATATCGGGGTGACGTTGTACAAGTATGAGCGGCGGGGCGATATTGCCAACATGGCACGCGCCTTTGGCCTTGGTGCGCCGACGGGCATTCAGGACGTGCCGGAGGCCAGCGGGAACATCGGTGAGCCGCAGACGCTCCTGGAGATTACCAATCAGGCCATCGGGCAGGGAGATGTGCGGGTCACACCGCTTCAGGTAGCCCGTTTCATCGCCGCCATTGCCAATGGCGGGACGCTCTATCGTCCCCAGGTGATCGAAAAAATCCAGGCGGTAGATGGAACGCTCCTGCGCGCTTTCCGCCCCGAAGCGGTGGGCACGTTGCCGCTACGCGCGGAAAATCTGCAGGTGATCCACGATGCAATGATCCAGGTCGTGCAGAACCCGCGCGGCACGGCCTACTATCGCCTTTCCGGCCTCGGGATTCCGCTCGCCGGGAAGACCGGGACGGCTGAATCGGGCATTCCGGGCGCGCCCCATGCCTGGTTTGCCGGGTTTACCATGGCGAACAACCCGAATAAGCCCGATATTGCCGTGGCGGTGATCGTGGAAAACGCAGGCGAAGGCTCCGATTACGCGGCCCCGATCTTCCGTCGGATGATCGAAAGCTATTTCTATGGCCAGCCACGTTCCCTCTACTGGTGGGAATCCACCTTTGGCGTGACGCGCACGCCCACTCCCTTAGGCGGCATTCCTACCGAGACCCCAAAGCCGTGAGCGAAGCCATGAGCGATCTGCAACGTGGACTGGTGCTGCGTCTCCATGCCGGTTTGTTCATGGTGCAGACGGAAAAAGGCATCATCCCGTCGCGGCTGCGTGGGCGGCTCAAGCGAGGCCCGCGCCAGGGGGACCTGGTAGCGGTGGGGGATTGGGTCTGGCTGCGCCTGCTACCCGATGGGAGCGGTGTGATCGAAGAAATCGAGCCTCGAAAGCGCGCCATCATGCGCCTTGCGCCGCGCCCGCATGGGGCCTATCAGCAAATCCTCCTCGCCAATCCCGATCAGGTGGTGCTGGTCTTTTCCTGTGCTCAGCCGGAGCCGCGCTGGGGAATGCTGGACCGCTTTCTGGTGATCGCCGAAAAGCAACACATCCCTCCGCTCATCGTGGCGAACAAGGTAGACCTGGTGGGGGAGGAGACGGCGCGGGAAATGTTTCAGCTTTATGAAACGCTCGGCTACCCGGTCCTCTATACCTCCGTCCAGAGCGGGCTGGGGTTGGATGCGTTCAAAGCCCGGCTCCAGGGGAAGATCAGCGCCCTGGCAGGCCCCAGTGGGGTCGGAAAATCCAGCCTGCTGAACGCCATCCAGCCGGGGTTAGGGCTGGCGGTGCGCGAGGTCGGGCGCTCTGGCCGTGGTGTGCATACCACCGTGGTACGTCAACTGATCCCGCTGGAGGGAGGGGGCTATGTGGCCGACACACCGGGCTGGAAGTCGCTGGCGCTTTGGGACACCCAGCCGGAAGAGATAGATGGCTACTTCCGTGAGATCGCGCCGCGGGTGGCTCAATGTCAATTCAACGATTGTACCCATCGTCACGAGCCGGGCTGTGCGGTACGGGCTGCGGTAGCGCGTGGCGAGATTCATCCCCGGCGCTATCAGTCTTATTTAAGATTAAGAGAAGACGAACAGGCTTCCGAAGACTGGTAGCGAATGTCATGGCCTGCCTGTCTGTACGGCGGGCGGGCTCCGTCTGCGCCTTCATCCCTGGACCCGTAGCTACCTGCTTTACCCCAGACTGCGGACTGCGGGCGGTGGTAGGACGGGCTTTCCAGCCCGTCAGGCGATGGACAGTGGACGTAGGACGGGCTT
>JAGHYK010000030.1 GCA_017743695.1 Chloroflexota bacterium | reverse complement strand
GGGAAGGGGTGAAGGTAGGGGGCGGCGTGGGAGTCGGCAGGTGGAGGCGCAGGTGTAACCGCCGCTCCGCATAGCCTTCTTTCCCTTCCAGGTAGAGGCGCACAGTCAGGGACGAGGCGGGAAGCTGGCTGAGATCTATCACGGCCAGGGTGACCGGAGTGGGTTGCGGTGCGTTTCCTTCGATGAGCAAATGCCAGCGATTGGGGTCTTCGCCCTCTCCGTATTCCAGTCTCCAGGTGCGCATCCCATCTCCCTGGATGACCGCTTTCACCTCCAGCAGCGGTTCCACCACTTCCTGCCCATCCGTCAAACCAACGAATTCAAGGATCGGGCGGGGATCGCTGGGCTGGCATTCGCGAGAGGGGGCAAAGACAAAATCTTTTGGCAGGTCGTGCGCTTCCAGCCAGGCACGCCCATCCGCTGTTTTCAACCACTTACGCGCCCACGGGTCCTCCACGTTCAGCACCCAGGCTTCGGTCGTGAAATCCTTGCAGGCTTCGGAGGCCTCCAGACCGGTCCAGGTGTCCAGGCGGACGCGACGTAACAGGTCATGGCTGCGCGGCAGGGGGAGTTGATCGAAGGCGAAAAATTCGCTGCGCTGCTCGTGACACCACGGGGAAGGTTCTGTGCCGGAAAGTGCGCAGATGACGCGTTCCACGATCCCCGGCGGCGGGACAAACCCGCGGGGGCGCCCTCCTGTGACATAAGGCACCGCGGACTGCATGAATTGCGACCAGATGGGGCCGGCCCCACTGATGCCGGAAACGCCCTGCATGGGCGTATAGTCTGCGTTGCCCACCCACACTCCCACGGTCAGGTCCGGCGTATAGCCCAGCGTCCAGTTATCACGGTAGTCATTGCTCGTTCCCGTCTTGGCAGCAGCCGGAAAGGGCAGGTTGAGCACCGAATTGCGGCCGAACATGGGCGCACGCGCCTCGTTATCGGAAAGGATCGAAGAGATCAGGAACGCGTGCTCTGCCCGGATGACCTGCTCGCCTTGCGGAGGCTGGTACTCGTACAGGATGCGCCCCTCGTGATCGGTGATGCGCAAAATCGCCACGGGTGGCACACGTTTGCCGCCATTGGCCAAAACTGCATAGGCCGCCGTTAGCTCCAACAGGCTGATATCGCCGCCGCCCAGGGTCAAAGAAAGCCCATAATCCGGTCGGGTGAGCGAAGTGATGCCCAGACGTTCGGCCATGGCGATCAACCCATCCTTTTGGGGCGTGGCTGGATCGTCATAGATGCCCACGAATTGCAACGCCTTGACAGCCGGGATATTGTAGGAATTGGCCAGCGCCGAGCGCACGGTGACCGCCCCATGGAATTTGCCATCATAGTTGACCGGCTTGTACGGCGGACGGGGATCGTTGGGATCGCCGGAGGGCGGAAATTCGCTCGGCACATCCCAGATCAGCGTGGCCGGTGTCCAGCCCTTTTCGAAGGCAGCCACATAGGTCAGCGGTTTGATGGCGGAGCCCGGCTGGCGGGTGGGACTGGTGGCCATGTTCACCTGGCCGGAGATGGCCGCATTATAAAAATCCGCCGAGCCAACCATAGCCAGGATTTCGCCGGTGGAAGGGCGGATGGCGACCAGCGCCCCATTGGTGACGTGTCGGTCGGCCAGAGCCTGCACCTGGGCGCTTACAATGCTTTGGGCCACATCTTGCAGCGCCGCATCGAGGGTGGTATAGACGGTGAACCCGGAGCGGTAGATCGTTTGAGCATCGTATTGCGATTCCAGGAGCTGCCGCACGTAGTTCACCCAGTGGGGATAGCGCATGGTAACCTGGGGAGCGCGGAAAGGGGTGTTGCGGATTTCACGGGCGGCCTGCGCCGCCATTTCCGCCGTCACACAAACGGGCTGGGGCGAATTGCTCACCCGGATACACCCCTGTTCCAGGCTGGCGCGCACCATCAGCAGCAGCACATCCTGCTGGCGGCGGAAAGCTGCTTCCGGATTGGTGTACACATCATAGATCGCCGGCGCCTGGGGAAGCCCGGCCAGGAAAGCTGCCTGAGCCAGGGTGAGTTTGTCGGCGGTGGTGCCAAAATAGGTTTCGGCTGCGGCCTCAATCCCATAGGCCAGATTGCCATAGTAAATCTCGTTCAGATAAAGTTCCAGGATTTCGTCTTTGGAATAGCGTCGGCTGATCTCCGCTGCCAGGATTATCTCGCGCGCCTTCCGTAGATACGTGCGCTGCGCGCGCTCTTCCGGGGAAAGCAGGAGGGCGCGTGCCAGTTGCTGCGGGATGGTGGAAGCCCCCGAAACGACCTCTCCTTGCGTATAGTTTTGCCACAGGGCGCGCAGGATGGCAAAAATATCGAAGCCCGGATGCGTGTAAAACGTTTTATCCTCTGTAGCGATGGTCGCGGCCACCAGCAGCGGCGAGATTTTGCTCAACGGAACATACGTGCGACGACCCGCAGAGGGGTCGAGGATCTCGTAGAGCACGTTCCCGTTACGGTCGAGCAGGCGCGTCGTCTCGAACTGAGAGGAGCGCTGACGCAATTCGCCCACATCCGGCAGGGTGCGCGCCACGGAATAGTACTGGTAGAGGAGAAAAGAAGTGCCTGCAATCAATACCAGAACGGTGAGGAACAGGGTGACCACGATGCCATAAAGCAGGCATCCCACGCCCTGCGAAAAAGCGCCGCGCCAGTTACCCGATGGGGGCGGGGGCGGCCGCGTCCCTGGATCGTAGGCCGCGCGGGTGACGCGTGTGCCCGCCAGATCGCGCTCAGGCACATAGCTCCCTGGCCGCGGCAGGTTATATTCATCCAGCCAGATCGGCTTCGGAGGCTGGGAGGGCGGCTCAGCCTGCGTCTCCTCTTCGGAGGAGAGGAAGCGTCGCTCGTCGTCAGAGAGCATCAGGCCTCTTCTGCCGGGCGAGAACGTACCAGTACCGTCCAGCGGCCACGCATCACCACTTCGGCGCGCTGGTTAATGACTTCGACCGCGATCCCTACTATCCCGCCGCCGATGCGCGGCATCGCCTTTGTTTCCACCACTTCCAGCTCCACGTGAATGGTATCCCCGATCAGCACGGGTTTGACAAATTTCCATTCCGTGATCTCGCGAAATGCCAGGACGGTGCCTTCCAGAACCCCGGTGCGCATTGCCAGGCCCGAGGCGATGGACAATCCCAACAGCCCATGTGCAATCCGCTCCCCGAAAGGCGTCCCCCGGCTGAACTCGGCGTCGGTGTGGATTTGGTTGTAATCCCCGGAAAGCCCGGCAAAGGTCACCACATCGCTCTCGGTTACTGTCCGTCCCACCGTGTGGATACGCTGCCCGAGCTGGAACTCTTCAAAGTAGAAGCCGCGACGGATGAGTTGTGTCATTCTGCCTCCTCATAGAAATTTCATGAAGATCAAAAAGAGGGCGAACAGGAAGGTCAAAGCCGCCCCCAGCACTTCGTCCCATGGACGGCTCTGATCCTCCAGGACGAGGTCTGAAGGCGCATCCGCAACCACCTTGTAGCGAGGGGTGGCAAACCAGGCGAAGATCAGCCCGCCCAGGAGGCCCCCCAGATGTCCCCATTGATCTATAGCCGGAGAAAGCCCCAGGAGCAGGTTGACGATCAGGATAAACAGGATATTCCCCATCGCCTGGCGGGCATACGATCCCAGCAAAGCCCGATTGCGAAAGAAGAATATCCCCTCGGCGGCGATCAGCCCGAAGAGAGCCGTTGAAGCGCCTATGGAGTAGCCTTTTGAAAGCAAGAACGAAAGCGCATTCCCGCTCAGCCCACTCAGCAGGTAGAGCAACAAAAAGCGCCAATGCCCCAGGGGCACTTCCAGGAAGCTCCCAAACGAAATCAGAGCGTACATGTTGAAGCCGATGTGCAGGAGCGAACCATGGAGCAGGAGAGGGGTGAAGAAGCGCCAGAATTCGCCCTGCAAGATGGGCGCATTCCAGCGGGCGCCGAAGAATACCAGCCAGTCCATCCCCGGCAGCGCATATCCCCAAATCGGCACGCTGAGCTGTTGGAGCACGTAGACGAAGAGGGTGATGCCAAGCAATCCATACGTGATCCGCGGCGAATCCGCACGGCGAGGCAGATGCACCTGGCGGGGGAGCGGTTCGGGGAGCGACCCGGCGACAGGAAAATCATTCACAGGCTGATCCTCCGGTGGTGCACACGATGATGTTCCGCCACGATGATCGCCGCAATGGTATCTACTGCCTCATCCAGCCGATCCTCTTCATTGACCACGACATAATCGAAAGCCTCTACCCGTTGCAGTTCCTTGCGCGCTGTCGCAATGCGCAGGGCCAGTTCTTCCGGGCTTTCTGTTTTTCGACGCTTCAGGCGGCGCACCAGTTCCTCCTCGCTTTCCACGGTGACAAAGATCAGCAGGGCTTCAGGGACGAGCTTGCGGATGGTCTCCGCCCCCTGGACATCAATGCGTAAGATCACATCCTGGCCGCTCGCCAGGGCCTGGCGCACCTGCTGTTTGGGAATTCCCTTGTAGTCGCCATAAACGATGGCATACTCCAGCAGCTCGTTCTGCTCGATCATGCGCGCAAATTCTTCTTTGGTGACGAAAAAATAGTCCTGGCCGTGTACCTCATTTGGACGCGGGGGGCGGGTGGTCGCCGTTACCACGAAGTGGAAGGGCAGGTTCCGCTCCTTCATCCGCTGAAGGATGCTATCTTTACCGGCGCCGGAAGGCCCGGAGATGACGATGAGGAGAGGGGAGGGGTGGTAGATGTTGAAGTCGGGGGTGCTCATGTCTCTAATTATACGTGCGTCTCATCGTAAATGCATCGCCTGATGGATCTCGCGGCGAAGCAACGGATAGCTCAACGACACACCGAGCCCGGTTCCGATCATCGCCTGCCAGAGAGGAGAGAGAGGCAGTAGAAAGGCCAGCCAGGCACCCCCTGCGCCGATGGCTGCGGCCGCAAGACCATGTCCCAGGGCCGAGAGTATATCGTCACGAATGCTTTGAAGGGGCGGTAAACGCTTGCGCAGCCACAGGAACAGGAGCAGCGCTTCAACAGTCAAGGCGATCTCTGCCAGCGCAATCAGCGGCGCTCCCACGCCGGCGAACACGCGCAGGGCGAGAATGCCCAGGCTCAGATAGATCACCATCCGAACGATCACGCCGTAGAAAGGTGGCCAGGGCTCCTTGCGGGCATAGAAGGCACGCGCCAGCACTTCCTGCAGCGCATATCCACAGAGCGTGATCAGGTAGGCGCGCGTCGTCCAGCTCAGGAGAGAAGTGCCTGCGCTTCCGAAGCCAAAAGCAAATTCCAGCAACGGGGGCAAGACGATGCTCAATACAGCCGCCAGCGGGAGCGTCAAGGCGATCAGAACCTTCAACGCCTGGGAGAGCACGCGCTGGAAGGCCTCCCACTCCCTGCGAGAAGCATATTCGGAAAGGGTGGGCAGAAGCGCCGTAGCCAGGGCAGTGCCCAGGAGGGTTTCTGGAACCTGCATGATCATCCAGCCATACGTCAGCGCCGAGATTGCGCCTACCTGATTCAGGCGAGAGGCCAGGTTGTCACGGGCGATGAACATGAGCTGGATCAAAAACATGGTCAGCAGGCGCGGCGCAAAGATGCGCAGGGACTCGATGACCGCTGGATCGGGGCGCAGGGAGGGTGTCCAGCGGAAGCGATAACGCAGCAGTGCCGGAATCTGCACGCCTAAGTGCAACACAGCACCCAGGATGACTCCGTAAACCAGTCCATGGACGCCGAAGCGAGGCGCCAGGAAGAGGGCGCCGAAGATTTGCCCGATGTTATAGAGGCTGGGTGCCATGGCCGGGGTGAGAAAATGCTGATGCGCCTGCAGCGCCGCCATCACCAGGCCGCTCATGGAAAAGATCAGGGTGGCGATCAGGTTGAGGCGCATCAGGCTGACGATCAGGCGTTGCTGCTGCGGGCTGAAACCGGGCGCAATGCCGATCTCGGAGCGCACGATCTGGGGCGCAAACCAGGCGATCCCAACCGCCAGGATCGCCGTCAGGGTGAAGGCCAGGTTCGCCACGCGGGAAAACAGGTCCCAGGTTGCGGCCTCCCCTTGCAGGGTGCGCTTCTCGGTGAGGAGGGGGATAAAGGCCATGGCCAGCGCGCCCCCGGAAATCAACGCAAAAAGCAGATCGGGGAGGTTGTTGGCGACGTTGAAGGCATCTAGCTCGAAGGAAAGGCCAAAGATGCGGGCAACGAGAATGGCGCGCAGAAAGGCCAGCACCTTATCCAGGGCGAAGAAAAACCCCAGCAGCAGAGAGGTACGGGTGAGGAAGGAAAGACGGGAAAAGGGGTTCACAAAGTTGCCCGCACTGCGCCGCCGTCGAACATCAGGGCATGACCATGGATAAACGAGGCCGCCGGTGAGGCCAGCCAGACCACGGCGCGCGCATATTCTTCGACCGTGCCCATGCGTCCCAGGGGTACATCGCTGGTCACCCGCGCCATCTCCTGTTCGATGCTTGTCCCGTTCCGCGCGGCGCGATCTGCCATCAGTTGCTCGACGCGCTCAGTCAACGTCCAGGCCGGGTTGATCGTGTTGACGCGAATCCCTTTTGGGCCAAGCTCGTTCGCCAGCGATTTCATCAGGCCGATCACGGCCATGCGGATGGAGTTGGAGAGGATCAGGTTGTCAATGGGTTGTTTGACCGAATAGGACTGGTTGGCGACGATGCTCCCTCCTCCCTGGCGCAGCATATGGGGCACAACGGCGTAACACAGGCGCACCGTGCTCATCAAGACGATCTCCACCGCTTCGGCCCAATCCTGGGGTGAAAGGTTGAGAAAATTGCCGGGTTTTGGGCCGCCAGAATTGGCAAAGAGAATGTCAATGCGCCCAAACTGGCGCAGTGTCGCTTCAACCAGCGCCTCCACATCTTCCGGACGCGTCACATCGGCACGCACGGCGAGGATGGTGGCGCCTGTCTCCTGACGGATGGACTGCGCCGCCTGTTCTAACGCTTCACTGCGGGCGCACATGACAACATGCGCCCCTTCCCGCGCGAATTCCCGCGCCACGGCGCGTCCCAATCCCTTCGAGGCCGCCGTCACCAAAGCGACTTTTCCCTGCAAGCCGAGATCCATGATACACCTCCGAAACATAGAGTGTCCGTTCTGGTTGGTAAACAGATGAGGGAAGGCAACCCATGCGGGCAAAGAAGAGAGCCTTCTCGTAACGATTCAGCCATGTCATTGCGAGCCGTTTTTTTTTTTGGCGAAGCAATCTCCCGTTTGTCAGGCCAGCTTGACCGCCTGGGGATTGCTTCGTCGCAAAGAACGCTCCTCGCAATGACAAACACAACAGTTTTGATGCAAGACTGAACAGTTACGCCTTCTTGTTCCGGGCATGAGCGGCAAGAAATCCATAGACAGGGAAGGCTACTCCCGGTTGGGCATGTACATCTCCCTTTGCTCTAACAAGGTCGGCTGTTGCAATTCCAGCTCGATTTGCAACGTTTGTTGACGCCTGGCCTTTTTCTCCGTGGATGTCAGTTGGGGTGGGAACAGTTCCCTTGCATCTATATCTCGAATGGTCTGAATGTTACCCAGGTAAAAAGAGACGTAATAACCTTCGTAAAGGGAGGGCGTAACGTTTGCCAGTTTTTCTTCGGCGATTTTCTTGTAGAAGGGGTCTACTTCAATTCCAATGTAATGTCGTCCCAGGGCTTTTGCAGCGATTGCTGTTGTCCCTGTGCCCAGAAACGGATCGAGCACAACATCGCCCGGATCCGTGCTCATCAATACAATGCGTTCCAGAAGATGAATCGGGAGCTGACAGGGGTGTTCATCGCGGCGTACGTTGTGGCGAATGCGATGAATATCTGTCCACACATCACTAACCAGGGGGCCAAACGGGTGCATCTGGTCCTTCTTGCCACCATAATCCTTGAGGTGGCTGTTGCAGACCCTGCATCTTTTGTGAGGCATCCGAATTTCATAAAATTTGAAGCCATTCTGGCTTTTTGTGTAAAAAAGTATTCCATAATGCGCCGGCAACAGTGTCTTCCCTACCGGGTTACTCATCGCATCCCAGGCAATCCAGTGGCGAAAATAGGCCTTTTCGTTCAAGATAGCGGCAAAGTAGGTAAGCCAGCGAGGAATGTTGTGAATAAAAATAGAGCCTGTTGGTTTGGTCACTCGTACCAGTTCTTCTAACCAGATTCTGCTCCAGGCAAGATATTCTTCATCTGGGCGTTCGTCTTTGTAAGAGTTGTATTTTTTCTCAAGATTGAAGGGCGGATCTGCGAAACACATATCAACGCTGTCTGAAGGGATATCCCTCAAAACTTCTATGCAATCACCCAGAATTACCCGGTCAAGATATTTTTCCAGCATTCTGCACCTCACGGGAGAAAGTATTGCGCCGGTACATGAAACCGGATAATATCAACGAGCCTATCCAGTGTTTTCATATTCAAGCAATAATGGCAACCCTCATACATTTTGCGTAAGTCAGAGCGACGAGCCAGCCAACCTCCTCCATCCACAATATTGACAAGAACGCGTTGTACCTTCGGATAACGCACATTTTCTCCAACGATCTTCTGATACATTGCCAATTGTTCATTCGCACGCGCCGTTTGACTACTTGATGTTGTTTCCATATAAGACACCATAATCAAGACGTAAGGATCTTCACAAGATGGGATAGCATGATCTACTTCTTTGCCAACCAGCTTTACCTGCCCATGTTCATAAGGTACCCGTGCCTGATCAAGGATGTCTGCTACCATTCGTTCGATATACTGACCTTTTTTGTCATTGTATTCGCCTGTAAGCTTTTTGCGTACCACATTCCCAATCAAAGTTTCGTCTTGAAGGATATCGGACCAGTTTGCTGGTAACGAGAGCTGTTCAAGATAAAAATCGGCCACTTGTCCTGAAAGCCATTGACTGTTCTTCCCTTCCAGGAACAGGCGAGCAACCTGTTCAGCAAAGGCATCGTCTTGCTTAATTTTCTGGTAAATGGTCTTTACACCCCATTCCGGGGCAAAATCTTGTTGGGCAAACCTTTGGGCTGTGATCACTCGTAAAAATTTTTCTTGAGATAAATTAGTCAATGCCAGTAGAACACCGAGAAAGTCTTCATCTTTCCTGAGAAAGGCCTTAAGGTTCTGAACGGGATCGGCGCAGGGTTTAAAATCCAGCAACCCAGCCACAATCTCCTGCACCCGTTGTTGCATGAGTCGTTCCAGCTCTGGGATCCTCAACAAAGGCGTACAGGTACGAATGAAATCATCAAAACGAAGTTTCACCGGCGCCGAGGGCATGTTACGCTCCAGATTGCGTCCCATTGTAGCACAGGAACGAATGTTTGTGGACGGCAGCACCGAGAGCGTCAGGTAGTGTATCTTTCCTTCAGGAATTGGAGAACGAAAGTACCCACCCCCCACTGCCATCCTTGTTGCGGTAGAAAATTTTCTACCGTTACATTGCGAGCCGCCGCAGGCGGCGAAGCAATCCCCATATCGGCCAGAGATTCTTCAAAACCTTGCTTTTCTGGCGGAGATCGAGTAAAATGCAAGCACCTTGTTGGGGGCTCGTCTAACGGTAGGACAACGGACTCTGGATCCGTTTGTGAAGGTTCGAATCCTTCGCCCCCGGCCTGAAGCCCTCGCAGAGAGGGCTTCTTTCTTTGAGATTCGGACTGAAACATGAAAGACGTGTGGTCAGAGATTGCGCAGGAGCTGGAGCGGGCGCGCCGCGCCAGGGAAAGCGGCAAGGAGGGTCAGGCGCGCGTGTGCGCACGACGCGCCGCCGGTATGGCCATTCGCGCCTACTATGCGCGCCGTGGAAAGCCTCCCTCCACCTCCAGCGCCTACGATTTGCTTCGATGGCTCGCAGAAGATGAACAGGTGAACGCTGAGACGCGGGCCCGCGCCCTGCGCCTCACGCTACGCGTCACCCCTGAATTCAAACTCCCCATGGAGGCCGATTTGATTCAGGATGCCGAAGAATTAGCCCGTTCGTTGCTGGGGGATCAGGAAAAAGTGACAGGCGAAAGGTAACCGGCCTGAACGCCCCTCCTGGCGCCTTCGCCATGCAAAACAGATTTCAACTCTTTCGGGTCTTCCGGTGCGCCTGCAGGCCGCGCCTGGAGCTTCTCCCTGACCATGCAGCCGGGGCGCCGGGGCGGGGCAGGTAGCTCCAGGTCCCTGCATGGACGCGTTCCACCTGCGAGGGGAATGGGAATGCGCGCAGGCGAAGGATTTCCCCCCATGCGCCTCGCGTTCGCGTTCAGTATAACCAGAATCGCCCACTGATGAGCAGAAGCAGCAGGCTCATCGAACAGATAGCGAAGAACAGCAGCACCGAAAGGATGAAACGCTGCTGAGGCGTCATGCCGAGGAAGGGGCGAGATGGCCGTTCCTCCGCGGTTTTTTCCTGGGGTAGCAGTTCTTCGACTTCTTCTTCAAACTGGAAGGCACTGTCGTCTCTGAGATTATCGAACATTGTGGTTCTCCCTGTTCAGGAATCAGAGGCAAGGGCGCGCAAACGCACTTCTCCGAAGGGGAGCAAGTGAATATGGCCATCCAGGGTTTGCAGGCGCAAACGGCCATCCTCTTCTAAGGCGAGCCACCGCCCGATCAGCGTTTGATCGCCAGATTCAACCTCCAGCAAAGCCTCGCGCCAGAGCAGCGCCTCTTGCCAGGCCGTGAGAAAAGCGGGATCGGCGAGCCGCTCGCGCCAGGCGATCATCGCCTCCAGCCAGGCACGGAGAAGGGGGCCGCGTCCGGGGGGCGCTGGCATCTCATCTTCCAGCGTGGTGGCCGGGAACGCCTGTTCGTGAAGCGGCGGGCAGGAAGCCTTGCGCACGTTCACGCCCATCCCTACCACAAAGGCCTGCGGAAAATCCGCCTCCCAGAGCGTTTCCACCAGCACGCCGGCCACCTTTTTCCCGTTGATCAGCACATCGTTCGGCCATTTGATGCCGGCGGGGAGGGTGGGCGCCATGTTTCGCAGCACCTGATACAGCGCCAGCGCGGCCAGGGCTGTCAGGCGGGCTGGCCAGCGCCGTTCGGCAGGGCGAGGGCGCAGGATCAGACTGACGGCCAGCGCCGCTCCAGGCGGAGTGTGCCATTTGCGCCCATGACGGCCGCGCCCGGCTGTTTGCTCCTCTGCCAGCACCAGGCTCCAATCGGCTGCGCCGGCTTCTGCCCAGCGGAGCGCTTCGTCATTGGTCGAACCGATGCGTTCAAAAGCTCGCCAGGCTGGAACCGGCAGCCCTTCCAGGAAGGAGGCCAGGCGATCCAGGAGGGAATCCATTTCAGGGGGGCGGTAAGACGTACCACGGGTTGATGAAACCGCCGTTCAGCCGCACTTCAAAGTGCAGGTGAGCACCAAAGGCGTTCCCGGTGCTGCCGGCGCTCCCAATCCATTGCCCGGCGCTGACACTTTGACAGACCTTTACCCCGATGACGCTCAGGTGGGCATAAAGGGTGACATATCCGTTCCCATGATCGATCTGGATCACGTTGCCGTAGCCGTAGTTCCAGCCGCCCTGGGCCATGGTGACGACGCCGGAATCGGCAGCATAGACCGGCGCCCCTTCGCCGGCGGCGATGTCAATCGCCAGGTGACCAGGCCAGTAGTCGTTGCCGGAGAGGTAATGATTATCCGCAGGCCAGACAAAGCTACCACTTCCCACCGCACCGCCGGGGCAGCGCGAACCGCCCACACTGGCCGTTCCGGATTGACCGCGGGCCACGGTGGGGATCAGCCACTGGATGTATTCCCGTTCACCGCCGGGGATCATCACCCATGTTCCAGGGGCGATGGTGGGATTGGAAAGATCAATCTCATTCCCTGGCCAGTTCAAAATGTCGTCCACGCTGGCTTTGAACTTTTTGGCAATGCTCTCCAGCGTATCCCCCTGCTGCCACTGATAGTAAATGCCATCGGTAGGAGGGATAAGCAAAACCTGCCCCGGTTTCAGGCTATGGGGATCGTCCTTGAGCACGTCGAAGTTGGCCCAGAGGACG
Source organism: Chloroflexota bacterium (assembly GCA_017743695.1). Taxonomy (GTDB): domain Bacteria; phylum Chloroflexota; class Anaerolineae; order Anaerolineales; family Villigracilaceae; genus 630D-37. The sequence continues at coordinate 7,069 of JAGHYK010000030.1, read as the reverse complement.
GTATCGGGCTTCAGGTTAAACTTTTTGGCGATAGCAAACACGGAATCGCCTCGGGCTACGGTGTATTTGATCGCTTTGTAGCGCGGGCGCTCTGGGATGTTGGTTTTGAGCTGGATATGACGCTCCAGGCCGATGGTGGAGGTGCTGCCGTTCAGCGAAGGTAAAGAAGGTGGAGGGATGGGATTGGATGGGGCGGCGGTGGGTGATGGCGAGGGGGCGAGCGACGCTGTTTCTGCCCGTTGCACTCGCCAGAAGGCAAAGGCCAGCATCGAGGCGATCAGGATCAGCGTCGCTCCCCAGCTCAAAATGTCGAAGGCGCGGGCGCGGAAAGAGGAAAGAAATTTCATAGGTCGTCCGTCAGGGTTTCCAGGAACTCCAGGTTGTTTCTTGAACGCGCCAGGCGATTGAGCACGGCTTCGGTCGCCACGGCGGGGTCCATGCCCGCCCCTTGCGGCGGCGGGGTGATCATCTGGATATACATGCGTCGCATCAGCCAGACGCGCTGGAGCAGATCGGGGCCGAGGAGCAGGTCCTCGCGGCGGGTGGAGGAGCGTTCAATGTCCACGGCGGGGAAGATACGGCGTTCCTGCAAGCGGCGCGAGAGATGTAACTCCATGTTGCCGGTGCCTTTGAATTCCTCGTAGACGACGTCATCCAGGCGGGAACCGGTATCTACCAGACAGGTGGCGATGATGGTGAGCGAACCGCCTTCTTCGATGTTGCGCGCTGCGCCGAAGAAACGTTTGGGAGGATACAGCGCCGCCGGATCCATCCCGCCGGAGAGGGTACGGCCCGAAGGCGTGACAACCAGGTTATAGGCGCGCGCCAGGCGGGTGATCGAATCCATCAGGATCACCACATGGCGACCGATTTCTACCAGCCGTTTGGCGCGCTCCAGGGCCAGCTCGGCGGTGCGCACATGGGCAGTGACCGGCTCATCAAAGGTAGAAGCGATCACCTCCGCATCTACCGAGCGGTCCATGTCGGTCACTTCCTCCGGCCGCTCCCCGATCAGTACCACCATCAGGTGCACATCTGGATATTTTTTGGAGATGGAATTGGCGATCTGCTTCAGGATGGTGGTTTTGCCGGCTTTAGGGGGCGAGACGATCAGGCCACGCTGACCGCGCCCGATAGGGGCGATCAGGTTGATCAGCCGCGGCGCCAGCGGTTGCTGGCCAATTTCCAGATCGAAGCGTTGATCCGGGAAGATCGGCGTCAACTGCTCGAAATGTGGCCGGCGCGCTGCCTCTTCGGGGCTCAGGCCATTGATCGTCTCCACCTTGATCAGGCCCCAGTGACGTTCGCTTTCGCGCGGCGGGCGCACGTAGCCGATCACCATGTCGCCGGGGCGCAGATCGTAGCGTCGGAGCTGCGCCTGCGAAACGTAAACATCCCGTTCGCTGATGCGGTAGTTCGGGGAGCGCAGATAGCCAATCCCCTCATCGAGAATTTCAAGGATTCCACCGCGCAATTCCACCCCTTCCCGCAGGGCCTCCGCCTGGCGAATGGCCAGGATCAAATCCTCTTTTTTCAAGCGGTTGGGGTTTTGTACGCCCAGTTCTCTGGCGATCTGGCGCAATGCCTCAATGGGTTCATTCTCCAAATCAAGAATTCGGGTAGATTTTGTGATGGTGTTCATAGCCTCGCTCACAAAGAGTGTAGAAACAGGTCCCTTGACCCCCAGGGACTGGGAAAGGAATTTTCAAGAGAAAGCGTGAAGAATTTGGGGAACATAGATATTATAGCATAGTCTGGCTCATGGGGCAGAAGGTTTTCCCAATCGAGCCTGATCGGCGGCTTTGATTTCGAAGTAAGCACGCATCACATCACCGACGATGGGCGCGGCCGTGCTCGCCCCTTCTCCGCCGTTATAGGCAAAAGCAACGATGGCGATCTCTGGATCGTCAAAAGGAGCAAACGCGACCGTCCAGGCATGCGTGGGCCAGAGGCCAAATTTACACCGGTCAGCGGCCAGGGCGACGTCATCGCAATATTCTGCGGTGCCCGTTTTGCCCGCCACGGCAATGGGAAACTTTAGCTCCTCTACGAACTCACGATGTAATGTGCCACGGGGATCCGTCACGGCCAGGCGCATCCCTTCTCGCACCTTTTCCACAACCCAGGGTTGGATGGTCTTCAAGCGGCCGGTTTCATCGCAGTAGCCTGCATCGCAGTTGAATTCGTGGATCAGGGGCGTCTGGGTGATGTCCCATTTCAAGCGCGGTCTGAAGGGCTGGATCAATCGTCCTTCTGCATCATACACTTCATACAGGACGGTGGGTTGCATCAGCTTTCCATAGTTCGCCAGGGTGGCAGCGGAAAGCAATACCTGTAGCGGTGTGGCCAGCACATATCCCTGACCGACGCTGGCGATGTAGGTATCACCGGTAGACCAGTTTTCCGCTTTGTAGATGCGTTTCCATTGAGGAGATGGGATCAGGCCGCTGGCCTCGCCGGGCAGTTCAATCCCGGAACGTTGATCGTATCCCAGCGCACGGGCATATTCGCGCAGGCGATAGATCCCCAGGCCCTCTTTGATCTCGTCCTTATAGCCGCCTCCTAACTTGTAGAAACAAACGTTGCTGGAATAAGCGATGCAGTGCAGGAAGTCCAGGCGGCCGAACCCTGCCGGATTCTTATCGGAAATCCAGTCTACGAAGCGACGGCGATTCAGGTCTGTACAGGGTTGATTGGGGGAAAATCGCTCACAGATCACCAGTTCGCCGGGGGTTTCCACGATCTGGTCCAGGGTGATCACTCCTTCGTTCAACGCGCCAACTGCTGTGCTGAGCTTAAACGTCGAGCCAGGGGGAAATTCGGCAGAGATGGCAATGTTCAGGAGCGGGTGGCGCGGGTCTTGTTCAAGCTGGCGGTAATAATAAGCGGGGATGAAGCGCGCCATGCGATTGTTCTCGTAAGTGGGATAAGAAACCATCGCCAGAATTTCACCCGTCTTGGGATTCATGGCGATCACGACGCCGCTGGTGATTTTTTCGTATCCCAGGCGCGTGTTCCAGTCCTTGATCCAGTATAAGAGCGCTGCCTGAGCAGCCGATTGCAGGCGGGAGTCAATGGTCAGGCGGATATTTTTACCCGCCTGTGGTGCCACTGGTTCGGCGAGCAGGCGCACCTCTTTCCCGGCCACATCTACCTGGACCTTGCGCAACCCGTTTTTTCCCAACAGCAAATCGTCGAAAGCGGCTTCTGCTCCTGCATAGCCAACCTTGTCGCGTCCGGGCAGATAGCCCCGTTGCTTATATTCTTCAGCCAGCGCGGCCGGGATCGGCCCCAGGAATCCAACAACGTTAGCGGTCAGCGAACCGGTGGGATAATCTCGAACGGGTTCGATCTCGATGGAGACGCCCGGCCAGTCCACCTGTTTTTCGCGTATCAGACGGGCGATCGCCTCGCTCACGTTACACTTGATCTTGACCGGCGTATAAGGCGCCAGCGAAGCACCTAATTCAACCAGTTGGGTAATGCCTGGCCCTTCCACGCAGGGAGCGATCTTCTTTGCGTCCTCTACCGTTCCCTGATTCACGGGCACACCGGTCAGCCTGGAAAGCTCGCGGTAAATTTTCTGGATGTCTGCCTCATCATCCGGCAGATCTGCCGGGGTGATGACCACGTTGTAGGAGGGGATATTTCTGGCCAGGATAAAGCCGTTGCGGTCGTAGATGACGCCGCGCGGGGCCGGGATGCTGATCTCGCGCGTGAAATTCTCTTCGGCGCGCGCTTTCCAGAGATCGTGTTGAAGGACCTGTAACGTAAAGAGTCGCCCGAAGAGGAACGCCAGAAAAAGCCCAAAGGCGGCGTAAAGCAATCGAAATCGCCAGGGTGAAAGTCGCTCTACAGGCGTGCTGATGCTACTCATGTTCTTCTCCTGGATAGGTCCAGTCTATGATTCGGCGAAGGATGACAAAGGTGGGCAGTGTCAGGAGCAGGTTCATCAAGAGACCTGGGGAGAGGATCTCGCCTGCTATCAACAGGGGAGAAGCGGATGCCTGCACGGTGAAGAGGTAAAGCCAGCCCATGATCCCCATCCACCCTGTGCCTGCGGAGATCACCAGCAGAGCGTTCAGCAGATGGGAGCGAAGCACGGATCTCAGGGTACGTGCCAGCGCGGTTGGAACAAGATAGGTCAGGAAGATCAAGGCCCAGGGAAACGCCGAAAGGAACGCCGTCAACAGCGCGCCCAGCAGCGTCCATTCCCAGGCATGGAGCACGCGCGGGTGTGTGGCCCAGATCGCCAGCACGATCAGCATCAGATCCGCGTGCCCATGGAGCAGCGAGAGACGGCTGAAAAGGGCGCTTTGGAGGATGGCCGTCAGGAACAGGATGGGGAAACCGATCAGCGCGCGCATCAGGGTATGACCGTGGGGATCAGGGGCGCGATGTCCACCGGGGTGAAGTTCAAAATGACCAGCACGATGCTGAGCTGATTGAAATCCACTGCCGGCTGCACGCTGGCTTGCTGGAAGAGTGCCGCCTCTTGTTTTTGCACATCGAGCACCTGGCCGGCGGGAATATTCGGCGGATAGACGCCTCCCAGGCCGGAGGTCACCACCAGATCACCGGGGATGACTTTCGCCTGTTGGGGGATCATGTCCAGCCAGAGATCGGCGGTCGTCGAACCGACCAGTATCGCTTCGGTGCGGGAATTCTGCAGGCGCACATTGACGCTGGAGGTGGGATCCGTGATTAACTGGACGCGCGCTGCGCTGTCAATCACGGCGTCCACGCGCCCGACCAACCCCTGATGAGTGACAACCGGCATACCGCGGCGCAGGCCGTCGTTGCTGCCGGCGTTGATGAGAATGTAATGCATGAAAGGGCTGGGATCGCGGCCGATCACCTGGGCGGCTTTGTACGTATAAGTGGGGTTGGCGCGAGAATAGCGCACCAGCGCCGCCAGGATTTCCCGGTCTGCGATTTGCTGTTGTAGTTCGATGATTTGAAGCTGAAGCTGCGAAATCTGCGCCTCCAGTTCCGCATTGCGCTGGCGCAAGGCTGCAAGATCCTGCGGCGCCGTCAAAAATTGCTGGATGCCCAGATACCGGGTGGAAACCCATGTCTGCAGGGAGACCCAGGCTCTGGTTATCCCGCTGGAAATCGGGTGCAGGTAGCCGCCGAATGCCAGCGCCAGGATGCCGCTGAAGATCAAAAAGAGAAAGGTGGTTTGCAAGGTGCGTGCGAAAAAGCGTTTCATCTCCTGTAATTTTCAGAGTCCGTAATGCCTCTGATCCTCAAACAAATCCTCCAGACTACCGTCCCAGGCTCACCAGGTAACGTCCATAAGTTTCCAGGTCTGCCAGCACCATGGCCGCGCCTCGTACCATACAGGTCAACGGGTCTTCAGCGACCCAGGTGCGTAGCTTGAGTTCATCGGTTAAACGCTCTGCCAGCCCTTTAAGAAGGGCGCCGCCGCCCGTCAGACAGATGCCCACATCCATCAAGTCGGCGACGATTTCAGGAGGCACCTCATCCAGGGCATCTCGCACAGTATCTATAATAACCTGTATCAGGGGCGCGAGCGCCTCCCGAATTTCCACCGAGGAAACTTCGATGGATTCCGGCAATCCTGTAATCAGATTGCGACCGCGGATTTCCATCGTCTTTTCGGGTTGAAGGGGAGCGGCTGAACCAATGGTGATTTTAACCTGTTCTGCCGTATTCTGCCCAATAAGCAGGTTGTATTTGTTGCGCAGGTACTGGATAATCGCCTGATCCATCTCATCGCCGGCCACGCGCAGCGAACGGGAAACGACCACGCCGCCCCATGAGAGAACAGCGATCTCGGTGGTTCCGCCGCCGATGTCTACCACCATTGAACCGCGGATCTCGTTGATCGGGAGGCCGGCTCCCAGGGCTGAGGCAACCGGCTCTTCGATCAACATCGCCTGGCGGGCGCCTGCCGCCAGGGTGGCCTCATAGGCGGCGCGTTTTTCCACCTCGGTAACCCCGGCGGGAATGCCGACGATGACCCGAGGGGCCGGCAGGGGCACAATGCTTTGATCGTGCACCCGATCAATGAAATACTCCAGCATGATGCGGGTGATGTCGAACTCCGAAATCACGCCATCGTGCAGCGGTCGCACGACCAGCACATTCGCCGGCACCCGGCCATACATCTCTTTGGCCTCCATGCCAATCGCCAGCGGTTCGCGCGTCCGCTTGTCCAGTGCGACCCAGGAAGGCTCGTTGATGACGATACCCCTGCCGCGGACGTGCACCAGCGTATTGGCGGTGCCCAGGTCTATGGCAATATCTAATGAAAACAGGCCTAAGAGCCACTGAAAAGGGTTAAAGGCCAATGATGAATCTCCTTACCAGGTCAGGATTTGATTCTGCTTCAAAGCGGTACATCACAGACGCGAAACACAATCTTGAGCCTGCTGCAAAAACCCCATAGATTTGGGAAGTCCTTTTGCATATCAAGAGAGCCTGACATCCTCTACGCTGGTGTACACTTCGATCCCCAGCGTGCGTGCCAGCTCCGCATCCTTCTCGTAAATCACCGGCGAAATCAGAATCGCTCGATCCGCCTTGCGCCCCACCCGCTTCTCGTAGGATTGAACTTTGCGCTTGAAAATATAGACATCACCACGGCTCACCGAGGCCTTGATCTCGCACACCAGCATTTTCCCGTTGTAGATCACCACATCCAGCTCTACCTGATCCGGCCATCCGAACACCTCTCCGCTCTCGTCTTTGTACTGCACCCGCTCGACTTTGACCCCGAAATTCTCTTCCAGGATGCCGCGCAAGGCGTTGCGGAAGGCATTTTCACTCATGATGCCCCAGCGTGCACCCAGAGCGCTGATGGTCCGGTCAATTCGCCTGTCCACACGTTGAATTTCCTTGCCCTGACGCTCAAGTTCCTCGCCCTGACGCTGAAGTTCTTTAATCAGCGCGCGAATTTGCTGCTGGTTTTCCTCCCAGCGTCGTTCGTTCTCTTCCCAGCGCTGTTCGTTCTCTTCCATGTACCGTCTTAATTCTTCCCGAGATTGCCGGATTTCATCCAGAACCCTGTCAAAGCGGCTCTCCGTCTCGGCGCGGCTGAAGC
>JAGHYK010000214.1 GCA_017743695.1 Chloroflexota bacterium | reverse complement strand
GCCTTTTGGGTCATGGTCAGGCTAAATGAAGTTTAACAAATTATTGCCGTAATCTTGTACCACCGACCTTGGGTCGGTTCGACCAGGCAGAGCCTGGTGATACGCTGTTCAAGTCTGGCTGCTGATGACCGGAGTTGGCTTCCAGCCGACTTTCATGCGCTGAGGCGGGGATCGATCCCCCAAGAGCCACAAGGAACGTTACCGAATTATTTTTATGTCGCGTTCGGCTGGAAACACGACATAAATGTCGCATTACAAAACTAGGAGATTCCCATGAAAACCATCAAAGTTCTTGGTACAGGCTGCGCTACCTGTCAACGCTTACTCAACGATGTCAACACCCTGGTTGTGAAAAACAACTGGCAGGCGCGGGTGGAATACGTCACCGACATTGCTACCATCATGTCCTATAACATCATGGCAACCCCCGCGCTGGTGGTGGACGAAAAAGTCATCATGATCGGTCACCCCGGTGTGGCAAAAGTGGAAGCAGCGCTGTTCAAGGCGCTGGCAGAGTAGCCCCCTCACCCCTGATCCCTCTCCCACAGGGAGAGGGGAGTCAATGAAAGGAGATTCCCATGTCAAACGATACGTTTTCCCAATGGCTGAGCGGACTGAACTTCGAATACTGGAGCACCGGTCAGCACAAAATTGAGCCGCCCGTCTTCTTCGAGAAGTGGGCGAAGGGCGAAGCCGTCCTGCTGGATGTGCGCGCCCCCGAAGAGCGGGAGTTCCTGCGCTTTCCCTTTGCGCTGGAGATTCCCATCAACGAACTGCCGGCGCGCCTGAACGAGATTCCGCGCGACAAAATCGTGGCGACGCTCTGCACCGCCGGCGACCGCTCGAACGTGGCCTTTGCCTACCTGCACGCCCAGGGCTTCGACAACGTCCGCATCATTTCGGGCGGCTATGCCAGCATCCTCCCTGAATTCTGGCCCGGCAAAATTCGCAAGACGCTGCAGGCGAAGAACGGGTAATTTTTTCATCAACGTCCCAAAGGTCAGGGACCTCATCCTGCCGGGTGCCTGTTCCCGGAACTGATGCCGGGCAAAGTCCTATACCACGCGGCAACGTCGGGCACAGGGATAGAGACAGACAGCCGGAGACCATGCTCCAGCGAGTTGATGCTTTTTGGCTCGTTGGCAATGGTGGACTTTCCCTGGTTCAGATTTTCCAGTGCGCGGAGGAAGATCATGCTCTACTTTGTGATCCCGTTACTTTTGTTCGTTCTCTCGTTCCTGGCCGGAATGATGGGCTTGGGGGTGGCGTTTATTGCCACGCCGGTGCTGGGACTCTTTGGCTTTGAGCTTAAACACGTGATCATGCCCTGGTCGCTGTGGTTAAACGGCTTGACAGCCATCTCCGGCGCAGTCGCTTATGCTCGAGCGAAGATGGTGGACTGGCGTACGGCTACCCCCCTCCTGATCATTACCACCGCGCTTGCCCCTGTTGGCGTCTGGCTGCTCCAGTTTGTGCCAACGACGATAGTATGGTGGATTTATGCATTTGTTTTGGTCTTCCTGGCTTACCGCATGGCTTTCCCGCCTAAGATGGATGACAGCAAAGCGCCGGTTATCACCGATCGCACGCGCCTCAAAGCGGGCCTGTTAAGTGCAGTGATTGCAGTATTTGCCGGTTTCCTGGGCGTAGGACCGGGTTTTCTGCTGATGCCCACGCTGGTAATGCTGGGCTACACTGCCCGACTGGCTGCTGCCGCAAACAGTGTGATCGTCACGCTGCCCTCGTTCTCTGCTTTTATCACCCATTTAGGCAGCGCCAATTTTGACTGGCTGATGCTTGGGGTAAGCTCGGTCACGTCACTGATCGGAGCCTGGCTTGGGGCGCGTTTCATGGCCAAGCGGGTCAAGTCCCTTACCCTCAGCCGCATCTTCGCTGCCGCACTGGTATTGTTGGCAGTCCAGCGTTTATTGATTTTGCTGGGTGGGTAAACAGAAGATAGGAGCGGTATCTCTATGCTCCGTTACAGGGAAAGGCTAAACAAACAACATATGGCTTTCCTAACTTAAGCAGGTTTGTGGATGTTCTCATGAGTCCTGTTTCTTACATTCTCAGCGCAGTGATAGTTTTTCTGTTTTCCGGCCTGCTGGCCATGGCGGGGCTGGGTGCAGCCTTCCTGTTCGTGCCGCTGTTCTACTATCTCGGCGTGCCGCTGGCAGAAGCCACCCCCACCGCGCTGCTGTTGAACGTGGTCAGCCTGATGTTCGCCGCCTTCAACTACTGGCGCGGCAAACTGATCAACTGGCGCGTCGGGCTGCCTGTGCTGATTGCCGCCGTCATCCTTTCGCCGCTCGGCGCGCGCCTGACGCCGTTTGTGGATAAGAAAATCCTGCTCGGACTGTTCGCCGCCTTCCTGGTTTTTGCCGGGTTCATGATGTTGTTCTACCGGGCGAAACAGCGCGAAAAGGCGCTGAGCCGGCAGGTTGAAATCGGCGCGGGAGCGGGGGTAGGGGCCGTGGCGGGCTTCCTGGGCGGGCTGCTCGGCGTCGGCGGGGGGAACTTCATCCTGCCCGTGCTGAACTGGATCGGTCTCGACGCGAAAGTCGCCGCCGGGACGACTGCCCTGGTGGTGGTGTTCTCTTCGCTGTCAGGTTTTCTCGGTCACGCCACGATGGGCGGGCTGGATCCCGTTTTCGTGGGCGTCACCGCGCTGATGGCGGCGCTCGGCTCCATCCTCGGCTCGCAATTGATGAAGACCAAAGTCTCCAGTGCGCAGCTGAAAAAGATCATCGGCGTTCTGCTCTGGGTCATCGCCGCAAAAATGATTTTCGATTTGGTGAAGTAAGAAATGGAGTGCATTTCACGAGGCAATATGTGTCATAACTGTCATTCTATCCTGGCAACGTATTTCAGTTGCGCCTGTGGCCGCAACGATTGCACTCAAGGCTCGCCGCCAATGCGTATCTCTGGAAAAAGCATGTAAGTTATGCGCTATAGCGCGTGGATATTTGCTCTATCTATAAAAATTTCCGGAGGCTTACAATGAAAGCGTTACAAGAACATCTGAATAAGTGGTTGTTACTCTACGTTCTGCTGGCGATGGGGCTTGGTCTGCTGGTCGGTTATCCCAACGCGGCGTGGACGACAAAGAATTCAAACACCGTGAAGAATCTGACGACACTGGCCGTCTTTTTCATCATCTATCCGATGATGATTAACCTGAAACTTGAAGCCTTGCTCCAGGTAGGGAAGAACGTCAAAGAGCTTTTGCTAACAGTCGTGTTCAACTTCGTGTGGGCGCCGCTCATCGGCTGGATCCTCGCAAAATTGTTTCTGACGGATCCATTGCTCTCGCTGGGTTTTCTGCTGGTAATGGTCGTGCCTTGTTCCAGCATGAGCATTGGTTATACTGGCCTGGCAGAAGGGAATCTTGAACTGGCAACCGTCGCTGTGGCATTGAGTTTTGTGCTTGCGGTTGTAGCTGTGCCACTCTGGATGTCAGTCTTCGCGGCAAATTATCAGGTGCCGGTTCCCATCTACGATATGCTCATGTCCATCCTTGAAGTGTTGATCGCGCCGATGATCCTGGGCTATCTCACACGGCTGTTGCTTACTCGTTGGCTGGGCGAGAAAAAGTTTTCTCAGCTGCGCCCCCTCTTCCCTTCTCTCTCGCTCCTGGCCATGTACGGGATCGTGTTCATGATCTTCTTTTCCAAAGCCACGATGATCGTGAACAAGTGGCAAACCGTGTTGCTTCTCCTCGTTCCCAACGGGTTGTTTATCGCGATAACGCTTTTCGTCATGACCTGGGTTAACCGCCGGCTGGGAGTCTCCTATCGCGATAACATGGCGATTGTGTTCGCGAGTACAGGGAAAAACAACGGTACGGCCATTGCTATTGCCACCATGGCCTTCTCGCCGTTAGTGGCGATCCCGGCGGCGACCATGCCCATCTTTCAAATTCTGTTCCTCGTATTGTATCTGAAGATGGCAGGTTGGCTGCGCGGTTACTTTGGCGAACGGCATACTGAGACGGCCTCCATGCAAGGCGCCTCTTAACTCATCAGAGTAACTACCTACCCTGCTTGCAGGGTAGGTAGTTACCATATAAGGCAACAATATATGACTACTGAATTGATCGAAACACAACCCCGCCCGCACGTCTCGCTGTGGACGATTTTCTCCGCCTAC